>JAIRQA010000049.1 GCA_031256715.1 Coriobacteriales bacterium
TCTGCAGATGGCTCATCTGGTAGTTCGCTGTCTTTAATGGAAGAGAGCGTAGCCAACATTGCAGCGCCCACAAATAGCGCCGCAGATGCCGCGGCAGGTTCCAGTACTTCTGCGGCAACGCCGCCACAAGCAGCGATAGCAGGTGGCGCATCTGACTCAGCTTCATCCGGCACAGGTGCATCTAGCTCAGCTTCATCTGGCACAGGTGCATCTGACTCAGCTTCATCCGGCACAGGTGCATCTGGTTCAGAGTCTTCAATGTCGCCGTCAGGTTCCGCTGCGTCTTCTTCTGCATCACCAGAAATTGCTCCAGGATCGTCTATGACGCAAAAGTCAACAGCAGATTTAGGGACGACGTTAGATTCTAATGCAACGGCTGACCATTCCTTCTCTACAACAAATACACAGGTCGAGGGCATAGATGAAGCGGACATTATAAAGACTGACGGCAAGAATATTTATATTGTAGTAGACGACGAGGTTGTCATTGTTAAGGCTGATGGTACAGAGACAAGCGAGCTCAGCCGCATGAAATTTATTGATACACCTGTAGAGCTATATATCACAAACGACATAATGATTGTTCTTACAAATGGCACCAGCAAAGCCAAAAGTGGCAGCAAAGCGATATCTACGCGTACGCTTTTTTATGACGTAGCCAATGCGGCAAAGCCAGTGAAGCTTGCCGAATACGGTCAGGATGGCAGTTACAATAGCTCTAGGCTAAACAACGATGTACTCTACCTAATTAGCAGGTATTTTGTAGATACCAATAAAATGCGGGAGGACGACCCTGCCACCTATATGCCCAAAATTTACGATGGCGACCAGTATGTAGACGCAATTCCACTAGATGCTATTTGCATCTTTCCTGACTATAATAGTAGCGCGTATACTATTATAACCACATACTCGTTAGCTAGTAATAATGTCGAGAAGATCGGCGAGCTTGCCTATCTAGGAGCTAGCGAAACACTTTACATGAGTGAGGGAAACTTATATCTTACAGGGCAAATTAGCGGCTATGAGTATTCTCCAATGCTTGGTAGAGAAACTTCGGCAGTGGATCCTGAGATGTTAGGAACGACAGACGCTGCCGCGGCGCTAAGTGAGTCACACGCTTCCGCGGCGCCAGGTGTGTCATCGGTAGTGGAGCCTGAGATGTCTGGCGGGCCTGATGTGTCATCAGCAACGGAGCCTGAGATGTCTGGAGGGTCTGCGAAAGATTCAATAGAACCTGTGGCGCCAGCTACGACAGACGCTGCTGCGGCGCCAAGTGAGTCACCGGTAGCTGAGCCCGCGATGTCTGGCGGGTCTGGTGTGTCATCTGCGTCAAGCGCGTCATGGGCAGGGGATGTATCATATGTTGGCAATGAGTATAAAGTTCGGCAAAAAACATCAATAGTGCGCATCGCGCTAAATAATGGCAATATCGCAATGGCGGCCGAGACAGTGGTTCCAGGTTATCTTCTAAATCAGTTCTCTTTAGATGAATATCAAGGATATTTAAGGGCAGCCTTTAATAATGTCAACAGCGGTGTTAACGAAGCTGGCGAGTTTAAGTATGACTTATATAATAGTTTGCTAGTGCTAGATCAAGATCTTGGTCTTGTTGGCAGTCTGAGTGGGCTTGGCAAAGACGAGAGCATTTATTCGGTGCGCTTTGCTGGTACTGTAGGTTATATTGTAACTTTTAGACAAACCGACCCTTTGTTTTCTATAGACCTTAGCGATCCAGCAAACCCCAAGGTCATGGATGCGCTTAAGATACCTGGCTTTAGTGAATACTTGCACCCTTATGCAGATGGTTTACTATTAGGAATTGGCAAAGATACAAATGGAATTGGCTCGCTTAGTGGCTATCTAAAGATAAGCATGTTTGATACTAGCGACCCTTATAATATTGTTGAGAAGAGCAAGGAACTCATAGACGCATTTTCGGCTGAAGCACTTAGCAACCATAAGTCTGTGCTTATAGATGCCCAAAAAAACATCATTGGTTTTTCTGTGCAAAGCTATTCGGTAAGCGCTTTTGCCGATGATGTTGTTAAGCAAAGTGCGACAGCCAATATGTCTAGCTCCGTCTTGCTTAATGACAGTGGTGGACTTTACCTTATTTATGGCTACAGTAAAAATGGTGGCTTCTACAAAAGGGCGGCTGTTGTTTTGCCTGATGCCTATACCTCTACTCGTGCCTTGTTTATAGATGACTATCTGTATATTGTTTGTGCCCAAGATATAGCTGTTTGCAAAATGAACGACTTAGATAAGGTAAAAGATTTAGATGGCGATGATGTATTTACATGGATCTCTGTTCGTTCTAAAGAATTGCAATAGGGCAGTAGTTAAGCTGCAATAGAACTTAGATTGAACTGAGATAGAGAAGTGATTGCGCTGCAGATGAGCTGCAATAAAGCCATGAACGTGCTGTGATTGCACTGCAGATTGAGCTGTAATAGGTTTGATGTCGCGAACAGCGAATCAAACATGGATTAGAGCAGCGATTTGAACATGGATTTGAACACCGATTCGAACAGGTAATTTTTTTGTGCAGGCTAAACTTTCAGGGCAACAAATTGCTGGTGTTGCGCTAAAATACTAGCATGTTGCAACGCGAACTACAAGAACTAGATGAGCATAGGCGCCTAAGCGCCTATGCCGCGTTTTCTGATACAGCAACCCGCAATGGCACTGAAGACAAAGACCCGGTGCGAACAGCCTTTCAGCGCGACCGCGATCGCATCTTGCACTCTAAGTCATTTCGTCGCCTGATGCACAAAACACAGGTCTTTGTGGCTCCAGAGGGCGATCACTATCGTACGCGGCTTACACACACTTTAGAAGTCAGTCAGATTTCGCGCACCATTGCCAGGGCATTGTTTTTAAACGAAGATTTAGCCGAAGCCATAGCTATGGGACACGATCTGGGACACACACCTTTTGGACATACGGGAGAAGATGCCCTTTCTGCCTCGCTAGCAAAATATTATAATCTTAAGCTAGAAGAACATCCTGCTTTATTTAAACACAATCAGCAGTCGTTGCGCATAGTAGATGTAATAGAAAACGATGGGCGTGGCTTAAATCTGACCAATGAGGTTCGCGATGGCATATTGCACCATACAGGTGCAAAGCGCGCATCTACCCTAGAGGGGCGCATCGTGGCAACAGCAGATCGCATTGCATATGTTAATCATGACATAGACGATGCTTTACGAGCAGGTATAATTAAAGAGTCGGATTTGCCATTATCTACACATGTGCTACTGGGAGACTCGCACTCTAAGCGAATTACAACTTTAGTGAACGACATGATTTCTGCCTCTGATGGCATTGGTGATATTCGCATGAGCGATCGCATTTGGGATGCCATGATGGAGTTGCGTGCCTTTTTAACGCAGTGTGTTTATTTGCGCGCAGATTCACGTTCTGAGGAACCAAAGGCCATGGAGCTTGTTAGCGCGCTCTTTGAGCATTTTATTGCTCACCCAAACGAGGTTCCCTCAGAGCTGCACGCAATTTCTGAGGGTCGCCCCGAAATCGCTGTAGCAGACTATGTAGCCTTAATGACCGATCGTTACGCCACCGCAACTTTTGAGCGGCTTTTTGTTCCCGTAAGTTGGGGTGTGTGACGGTTTTCATAAATAACAGTGAACAAGAAAAGAACAGGAGTTGCAATGAGTGAGACACAAAGCCCGCCAGGATGGTATCCAGACCCAACAGGTGACACAACAAAACAAAGGTATTGGGATGGTAATCAGTGGACAGACCAATTTATGAATGTTGCGCCAAGCGTGCCAAGTATGCCAAGTGCGCCAAGTGCGCCAAGTATGCCAAGTGTGTCTAGTGCGGTGGCTTCAACAGATGCTTCTTTTGCACCTAACGCTGCGCCTGGCGCATCATTTACAACTGGTGTGCCAATGCAAACAGGTTCACCTACATATGGCTCATCTGCACCATACGCCGCACCAGGTGCCCCAGTAGCGTACCAAACACAAGAATCCCCAGAAAATGCCAAAAACCGTAATTTCGCAGTTGTGTCTTTGGTGCTCGGCTTGGTAGGAATTTTTTCTTGGTGTCTGCCGATTGCTGGTTTTCCCATTAGCGTCATTGGCTTAATCATGGGTATTAATGGCCGTAAGTCAAACAGAAAAGGTATGGCGACTGCAGGTATTGTGCTCTGTAGTATATTTCTCTTCTTAACTATCGTTAAAACAGTTTTGGGCATGTTTTTGTCTTTAGGCTATTTTGATGTTGGACCATATTAATGTTGGGCAACATTGATGATCTTTTTACATCATAATAAGTAGCACATCAAAGACCATGAAGTTAGTAAATTAGATAATGTGGCTTCTCTGATTTGCTCTGAGCGCGCTTTGCGCACAATTATGAACGTGCACATAGCGAGATTAACGCACAATTCTTAATGTGTTCTGAGCGCGCTTAGGGCTGTGACTGTCGGTTGTGTAAAAATTCTACAAATCGTCTTTACAAAAAAGTCGCCACGAGTTGTGTATAGATGCAACTCGTGGCGACATGCCTTGACTCATCTTGTTAACGATGTCTGCCACGCATTGCCAAGTGTATTTGGTAGATAATATAGAATAGACAATTCACGTGCTTCTAGCCAAAAGGCAAGAGGGGAGCTTTTTTCTGGGTAAGGTTTCTAGCGGTAGCTTCTTCCCTAAGTTTAGTCCAAGTGGCGATGTGTTCAATTTCTAGAGCGGGGCAAACTTCGTCGCACATGCCGCACATGATGCAGTTCCATAAACCTTCTTGTACTGCCTGAGAAATTCTGTCTCCTGTGTCATAGGGATCAAAAAAACGTAAGCCTATGGCAATCATTCCAGCTGGTCCAAGATAGGTATCTTTGCTACTTGCATCATGAACTGCTGGACACATTGCCTGACAAGAGCCGCAACGTGCGCACCATTCCAGCGGATCCAGTTTCATAAAAACGTTGTCGTAATCTACTGGAGCCAAAACATCTTCGTAGCTTATTTCTGTTGCGCGACTCCGAAGTTCAAGTGCAGATATCCTGTCGTGAAACTCGGTTTTGTCCACAACTAAATCTTTTACAATCCTGAAGCCACGTAGTGGTTCAATAGTTACTGCTTTGTCGGGAATCGCAGTTGTACAAGCAGTTCCGGCGGTGCCATTTACCATTACAGAGCATCTACCGCAAACTCTTCCACGACAAGAATAATCAAAGGCAATTGGTTCGCACTTTTCGTGCACATCAAGTATTGCCTTAAGTGCAGTCATGTTTTCGGTGTAGGGAATATCGTAGTCTTTGGTGTAGGGCAGAGCATCTACTGCCGGGTCGTATTTTTGTATAGTTACTTTCATCTTCTCTCCTTCTTGTAGTATTGTCATTAAGAAACGTAACGAAAGGAAGTTACTGCTGCAGTGATTCAAACTAAAACCTGTTCGGATTTGCTTAGCTCCATGTTGCCATTATTCAGTTTACAGTAGATATTTACATGCCAGTTTTTGTCATCTTGCTCAGGGAAGTCAGTTCTGTAAAAGGTCAAGCGTGATTCTTCACGCATCAATGCCGAGCGTAATGTGGCTTCGGTCATGTCTATCAGATTGTAGTTTTCTATTGCATCTTTCCAGTCGCGGTTAAATGTTGCGCTTTTGTCGGCCACGTATTGCTTGGGCAAGTCCTCCTTTTTTATTCTCTCCAGTTCTGCAATTGCCTTTTGTAGTTTTGCGGCATCAGTTGCTGGTTCCCAGTTATCGTAAAAATTATTTTGAATCTTATGGCGAATTTCGAATGGACGAATACCAGCAGAAACTTCGCGAGTGCGAATTTCGTCGATCCTGCTGATTTCGGCTTCTGCAGCAGTCCAGTCAACTTTCTTAACGTCGTTATCCTGAGCGTATTCGTATGCTTTTAAACCGGCAAAAGCACCTACAAAAGTTTGTTGTGTAATGTGACCTTTAACCAATCCATAGCCGCGTGTGCCAAACAAGCCTGGAATAGATGAAGAACAGTTTTCGTCTATCACAAAGGCGCCACCGTGTTCAAAGCATTCTAGGCTAACAGGGATGCGGTAGCCAGATTGGGTGACATCTATATTAAATTTTTCCTTCCACATATAAACATTACGTAGATAGCATGGACGCAACTTTGTTCTATCTAAAGCTTCGGGGCTGGTTAGGTCGATAAAGACACCACCGTGTTCGCCACCTTTTCCAGCTAAAATTCGGTCGCGGATTGGACGCGAAACATCGTAGGCATTAGTTTCGCGCATAAAAAACTCGCCGTCTTTGTCACAGACAAATTGCATATGATTTCCGTCGGCGCCAATGCCGGCATTAAAACTGGCACCAAGTGATGATGGGTGAACACTGATTAGATCTACGCCAAAAAACTCGTTGCTTACCAGTGGCACGCCATGACGATAGGCAGCGGCATCTACATCACCTGTGTTGTCTGGAGTATTCATACCAATAGGGTGAACATCTAACCAGCCATACATCTGACAACAGGCTCCTGCAGTTGCTATAGTCGCCTTAGATCTGAAAACACGATACTCGCCTGTTTGCACCTGATAACCCACAGCACCAACACACTTACCATTGTCAAGAAAAATATCAGTAATCATAGTGTTGTCTATAATGGTGATTGGTTGAGTTTTTAGCGTATCCTGAATATGACGCGAAAACCCTCGTTGCACAAGATTTACACCACCAGCTTCGGCACCTACACCACCCTCATCGCTACCTGCAGAAATCAGATTCTCGAAATTGCCATTGGAAAGTCTATTCCATGTAGTGTTGCCCATTCTTACCCACCATAAAGCAGCATTCCAAGCTTCGGCGTCTTTGCCAAGGAACTGATGCACATTAGAAACTAACTTCTGGTTGGCCAACACATCATTAAAACTACACTTAGTAATTCCTTCTGGTGCAGTATTTGGCCAGGTTACTTCCTGATCCCAGTTCATGCCTGCAGCACCAGAAAACTCAAATGGGCCTTTGTCAACCATTAGCACTTTAGCTCCTTTAGCGTTAGCTTCTAAAGCGGCTCCGATGCCGCCAAAGCCTGTACCAATGATTAATATGTCGGTGTCATATACAGAGTAACTTATTAGTGTTTCCTTGCCATTTGCTTGGGTGTTTGTACCGCCACTGCTTTGGCTTGTGCTGTCGTTTGAGCAAGCTGTCAGCCCAGCTCCTATGAACATGGCGGCTCCAGTTAGTATGCCGCCCGCCTTAAGAAATTGTCGTCTGGAAACTCCCTGGCTTGCTGAGGCCTTGCACCTCTCATCTCTTTTTAACATAGTTCCTCCTTCGTGTTCGCGAATGCACCTGTTGCATTCAAACGTATTGCATATATTATTGAGCATGTAGCTGCTTGAACGTTAATTCTTCTTTTTTATCCCATGTATAAATTTGTTTTGGCGTAGGTAATAACTTTTGTTTATATATCTATGACGGTTTTTAGCTGAACTTAATTATGCAGCTTTGTTGGTTGCTGCTCACGCCCCCTGCGTCACCCTGAGGCAAGCGAAGCAATAGCTTAAGGATCTAGTTCGCCAGACCGAAGTGTTAGAGCCTTAAGCTTTGCCGCCAAGGCAATCTCAGGATGACGCAGGGTGGGGCGTGAAGTAACCTTTGTTGTGCACAACAATTATCAAAATAAATACGCATGCAGTGCAGTTTTCTTATGATACAATGACTGATATGCACATTCAGACATAGACTTGTTTGGTAGACCGCTTGGAGACTACAATGATCATGGACAGCCTGCGAGAGTTCGTAGTGTTTTCGAAGCATCTAAATATAAGCGCTGCTGCACGCGAGCTAAATCTATCGCAGCCGACACTTAGCAAACACATCGCAGAGATTGAACGCGAGATTGGTTGCAGCCTTATAGTTCATGGCAATCAGCTTAGCCTTACCCCTGCTGGCAAGCTCCTGTTAAATGAAGCGGGGGACTTAATGAACCATTTTGAAGCTACAATAAATAAATGTAGAGACATCGCAAGGTCTGTAACAAATGCTATTAGAATTCAAGACCCCATTTCTTTTGAAGCATTTAATCGAGCCATATATAACAGTATAGAGCCTGTATCAGATATTACGCTTTCTACAGAAATAATCATGGTTTCCACAAAAGGCTATACTGCTACAGATGCCATTAAGGCAGGAATTGTAGATATTGCCTTTGCATTTATTTGTCCCAATGAGTATCAAGAGACATTGGGCGTCAAGGGAAATATAGTTTACATTCCAATTGCTAGCGACCGGCTCCAGGTGCAAATGGAAGCTAATAACCCGCTAGCCAAAATGGAAAACATTAGTTTTGCAGATCTTCAGAGTACTCAAATTCTTGTTCCTGCAAATAAAATATATGACGATTGGCGAGAGATTGTTCATACAATTTTTTCTATGAATCAGGCTACACCAAATTTTTCGATGCGCGTTGTATCATCCATTAACGAATTTAGGTCTCTGCCGTTGCGTGACTTAGTATTAATTTGCTCATCAGGTTCTGCTCAGATTAACAGCTACTCAAAATACCTGATAAGGGAGATATCTAGCCCAAAAAACCAATTTTATTTATGTGCGATTTGCAGAAATGACAATCCAATAGCCTCTGCGCTGGCAAAGCAAATGGGAGCTGGGTTTGAATTTGTTGATTAAAAAAAAATGCCAGAGGCTCAATTAAGGTAGATTTTCTCATATAATGGTGTTTGCCATGCGAATTGTGGTTGGTTAATAAAGGTGATATAGACAAAAACCTGCTGCTTGTAAAAGTACAGTGACTTTTACTGAACGCGCTTAAGACGCGTTTTTAACTGCACTCCTAAAGCACTCCGCGAAAAAGATGTCCGGTGGTCGTGCCTTCGCGCTTGCTTAGCTGACCTGTGCCATTAGCGGCAAGGCGACAGGCACGAGCTGCCCTTTCTACCTCTGCGCTAATCTGAGTTGTGTTAAGCAAGGTGCAGTCTACAAGAAAACCTGTAACGCCTAACGCTAAAAGGCGGGGAATTTCATGTGTGATATCTAAGCTAACAGCATTGTAGATATGTGAGCGCCCACAATTATCTGTGCGCACAGGAAAGCGATAGCCTTTGCGATCCTCTAAAAAGCGTGGGGCAGCACGGCGACTGCACTTGTCACAGCAACGATCGCATGGTCCCTGAGCCATAAGCACACAATGCTCGGTAATCATCATTTCCTGAGCCCCAAAAACAGTAATGCCCAAAGGCAGGGGGCTTAATGGTGCAATTTGCTCTAAAACAGATAAAGAAAGTTCAGGACCGATCCAAGCGCGACAGGCTCCTTCTTGGGCAAAGTGCTCTAATGCCTCGTTATTGTAGATGCTTAAAGAAGGACCAATTTGTATGTTTAGTGGTGAATTCTTTGCTAGCATGCTAGCAATTGCAAGTTCACCAAGATTGTTAGCGACAACCGTGAAACCATCGGTCTTTTTACTGATGCAACTTTGTAGGACAGCAAGCTCTGTGTCTGAGCTAATCGCCGGCAACCACATCGCGGTTGAGCTTGCGGCTTTCTTGGTGGCTTCTGCGCCAACACGCACACCAGCACCTACCTCACCGACCATCGAGTCACCCATCCTACCAATCGCACCGCCAACTGTACCAGTTGTTGCGCAGCGGTTTAAAGAATCGGCAACGTTTAAGGGTTTCTCGCCAAGATTAAAGCTTAAAGCGTGAGCATATATTGCTGTTGCGCCTGCCTTACGAGCGGCTCGCTCTGAAGACGCGTCGCGCACCAATGCGGCAACAAATGGTGCTCCGCGCTTAGCTGCCGCAAGTACGGTAGACTTCTTTGGCGCAGATTTAAGGCGGCGGCTGTGCCATGGAGCAAGCAATTTTTCTGACAGGGCATCTAAAGCTTCGCGCCGTAAGGCATGTAGGGCAGAAAAGCTCATCCCCACGTTGCTTGCTAGCATAATATCCCATTCGCATATACTAAAGATAGTGCCGCCCACACGTCCAACGTGCTCTATAATGTCTGCCTCGCTTAGCGCACGACTTCTTGCGGTTTGTACTGCCTCTCCGGTTGCACTGGCGCAGTGCCCGCTTAAGATGTCAAAAAAAGTGACTTTTGCAGGCTCGTTTAGGCTTAAGTGCACTTTACATAAGACTTTGCGCCAGCCATTGTTGCCGGAAAAGAGATGGTCTGTAGTTAGATTGTCGTCGCGCTGCTCGTCTGGCGATATCTGAACGCCGCGATTATTTGGTTGGTTATAACCCATCATGGCGTTGCCGCGCTCGCCACTAAGATAGGCCTGCGTAAATCCGCGAGTATAAACCGTCTTTAGACTTTTAAGAGAGGCCTCCCTGTTTGCAGCAACGCTATCACTCTCGCACTTATTTTCACTAGCGCGCAGACTGTCGCTCTCGCGCTTATTGTCACTAGCGCGCAGGTTATCACTTTCGCGCTTATTGTCACTCTCGCACAGGCTGTCATCGCGACTCCCCAAACATAGCGCGTCTAAAGCCTGCCGGTAAACTCGTGTGACCGTGCCAACATACGCAGCATCTTTCATGCGTCCCTCTATTTTTAACGCCGCGACACCTGCTGCAACCAACTGCGGCAACATGTCAACCGTAGCCAAATCTAGCGGAGACAACAGATGAGGGCCTTCGGTCTGTACCCGCCGTCCGGTAGAGCTGTCTATAAGCTGGTACGGCAGTCTGCATGGCTGGGCGCACAAACCTCGGTTGGCAGATCGCTGACCTATGAGCGATGACATTAGGCAATTTCCCGAATAGCAAACACATAGCGCGCCATGGGCAAAGACTTCTATGGGGCACGTGGCCTTTTTTAATGTCGAGAAACCCGCCGCACTTGAAGCCTCTCCTGATGCCTCGTAGCCAGCCGCGCCCGAAGCCTTTTTTAATGTCGAGAAACCCGCCGTGCCCAAAGCCTCCCCACCACTTGCAATCGCCGCGCCTAAAGCCTCCTCACCACTTGCAATCGCCGTGCCCAAAGCATCCCCACCACTTGCAATCGCCGCTATTTTCTCTACACTTAATTCGCGTGCCAGTGTAACTCTAGATGCACCTATGCTAGCAAGATAGCTTACTGCGGCTGAGCTATGTGCGTTTGTTTGTGTAGAGACATGCAATTCAAGTTGCGGAAGTTCGCGGGCTAACGCTACCATAAGTCCGATATCTTGCACTATAACTGCGTCTATTCCAGCATACCAGGCTTGTCTGGCAAGCTCCATGGCATCGCGAAATTCGTTTGGTAAGATGGCGATGTTAAGAGTAAGGAACAGTTTGGCATCAGCAAGATGCGCAAGGTCGCTTAGTTCGCGAATTTCTGTTATGCTAAAGTTTGCGGCATTGCGCCTAGCGTTAAAGTCTTGAACACCAAGATAAATGGCATCGGCGCCATTTTGCAGGGCGGCAAGAAATGCCTCGCGACTGCCTGCCGGTGCAAGAAGTTCTGGTAAGCTAGGCTGTAGCGCAAAGGCAGCGTTAGCCTTATCGCGACTGCCTGCCGGTGCAAGAAGCTCATGTGAGGTTGTTGCGGCAGGCTTGCTAGTTTTGTCATAATTGCTGTCTTGTGCGCAGTCGCAGCCACAAATTTGCTCAGCTTTGTTTTCATCGAGTAAATGCGTCATAATTATAGGCTACCACATACTAGCGTTTAGGAGGTGGCGTTTTATGTCATCGCGTCGCAAGCGCGCCAAGCAGGCGCCAAAAAAACATATAATTTCTTTTACTTTGTTGGCCATCTTCATCTGTCTGGCGACAATGGTTGGTGTTGGCACCGCCAGTGCTTTTGCTTTGGTAGACAAGTGGTTGCAAAACCTGCCCTCTATAGAGTCGGTAGATTCTTTTAATATTCCACAGAAGACCAAAGTCTATGATAGCACCGGAACAACATTGCTGGCCGAGTTTTTTATGGAAGATCGCACCCCTGTAGACGCCAGTCAAGTTTCGCATTGGCTTTTTGATGCCACAATCGCTGTAGAGGATGAGCGCTTTTGGAGTCACAATGGTGTAGATCCCTATGGTATTGCTCGTGCGGCAGTAAATGACATTTTGGGCGGTGGAACTCAGGGGGCGTCAACAATAACTCAGCAGTTTGTACGCCAAACCTTGCTTAATCGTACAACCGAGCAAACCATCGAGCGAAAGGTGCGCGAGGCCTATCTGGCAATGGAGATAGAAAAGGTTTATTCCAAAGAAACTGTTCTAATGATGTTTTTAAACACCATCAACTATGGCGATGGTGCTTGGGGGATACAAAGTGCTTCTCAACATTATTATTCTAAAGATGCGGCAGATCTGAACCTAGCCGAGGCCGCATTGCTTGCTGGGATTCCGCAAAGTCCTGCTTATCTGAATCCGGTTTATTATCCAGAGAATGCCAAAGAGCGGCGCAATATAGTTTTAGATCGTATGCTAGTAAATGGTTATATTAGCGAGGAGCAACACAAGGCGGCTCAGGAGTCTGAGTTAAATCTTAACATTCAAGAAAAACCGGATGATGGCATTTACACTGCTCACTATTTTACATCCTATGTGCGCAATGTTTTAGAGACGCAGTACTCTACAGACACAGTTTTTAAGGCAGGCTTAACTGTTTATACGACTATAGACCTTGAACTTCAGGCTTTGGCAGAGAAGGTCTGTGCCGAGCGCGAGGCAAGCATCGACCCAGATGTAGAGTGTGGCTTAACGGCAATTGACCCACGAAACGGCTATATACTGGCAATGCGTGGCGGCAAGGATTTTTATGCCGACCAGTGGTCGTCGTCTACCGACATGCACCGTCAACCAGGGTCGTCATTTAAAACGTTTGGTATGGTTGCTGCTATCGAGAAGGGATATTCTCCGCAAACACCAATTTCTTGTTCTTCGACCATAGATTATAATGGCTGGAAAGTTGCCAACTTTAACAACGCAAACTATGGTATGGGCACATTAGCTTCTGCAACATGGAAGTCTTCTAACACTGCTTTTGTGCGAGTAGTGCGGGCAGTGGGCCCAGAGCCCATTGTAGATGTTGCTCATCGCTTGGGTATTAAGAGCCATTTAGAGTTGGTAAATTCTGTAGTTTTGGGATCTCAGGGTGTGAATACCTTAGAAATGGCATCTGCTTATGGCACTATTGGTAATGGTGGAGTATATGTAGAACCAACTGCAATCACAAAAATTGTTGATTCTGACAATAATGTGGTGTACGAGCATTTCGAGAACGGTGTTCAGGCTATTACGCCTGAGGTTGCCCACGCCGCCACCGAAGTACTAAAAGGTGTTATAACCTCTGGTACCGCACACGCCGCCGCGGTAACTGGGCACACCGCTGCCGGCAAAACCGGCATCTCTGAAGATTATCGCGATAACTGGTTTGTAGGTTATACGCCGCAATTAGCATGTGCAATGTGGTTGGGAGCGCGTGTAGAGCGCAATACCGGTTATACTGCCGAAGACAATGTCTGCCCGTATTGGGGCATGTTTATGAGTGAAGCTTTGGCAGGTAAACCCAGACTAGAGTTTCCTGGCGCCAAAGATCCTGTCTATGATCCCAAGGCAACCTTTATGACTGCCGAGGAGCAGGCCGCCGCCGCCGCCGCTGCCGCCGCAGCTGAAGAGGAAGAAAAACGCAAAGCTGCCGAAGAAAAGGCACTAGAAGAAGCCGAGAAGGCAAATTCTGCTAATGGCACAGGTACCGGAACAGGTGCCACTGATGGCACAGGAAATGGAACCGGCACAGGTACTGGAACCGGCACAGGTACCGGAACGACGCCGCCATCTGGAGGTACAGGAGGCACAACGTCTCCAGGCACAACGACGCCGCCTGCGGGTGGCAACACGGGCGGCGGCACAATCCCGTAAACGACTTTGCGCGTAGTGCGCGCCGCAAAACTCGTTGAGCTGTCTCTACTTTTGCTGCGCGAGCTTTTTTCTGTAGTCGTAGTCGCTTTTTAGCATTTCCTCTAAACTCAGTTGTGGCTCCCAGCCCAATTGCTCGCGGGCGCGAGTAATGTCAGCAGTAAGCTTGGCGGGATCTCCCGGGCGACGTGGCGCATACTCAAAATCAAAGTCGAACATTTGTTTGGCGGCGTTAACAACCTCTGCCACAGAATAGCCTTTGCCGCTACCAAGGTTTGCGATGATAGACCTGCCTTTTGTCTTGCTTGTTGCTGTCTTGCCGCTGCCTACATTTGCGCCGCCACTGCCACCAGTCTTGTCATCGGTCTTGTCACTGTCGCCGCCACACGTGCCGTTGCTTGTGTCGCTATCATTGTTATTGTTGTCGTCGGCCCAGATACTGTAGGCAGCGCTATAGCCAATGCTAGTGCCAGGCATGCCCGTAATATATTCTGCGCCTAGTACATGAGCTTGAGCCAAATCTGTAACATGAATGTAGTCGCGAATGCAAGTTCCATCTGGGGTTTCATAGTCGTTGCCAAAAATGCTCAGTTTATCGCGCAGACCAAGTGCTGTTTGCATTATTAAGGGAATGAGGTGGGTGAGTTGGTCTTTGTCTAACCCAATTGTTAAAGACTCGTCGGCGCCAGCGACATTAAAATAGCGAAAGATGGCATAGTTCATGTCATGCGCGGCGGCTACCCATTTTATCATGCGTTCGCAAGCCAGCTTTGTTTCGCCATAGGGGTTAATTGGCAGGTTGTTATCATCCTCGTGGCAGATAGGCTTATCAGGTTCGCCATAGACTGCTGCCGTAGACGAGAATACCACGTTTTTTATATCATTTTGCACCATAGATTCTAACATGGTGCGCAGACCACAAACATTGTTGTCATAGTATGCTAGCGGCTCGGTGACACTTTCTGGAACAATGAGCTTGGCAGCAAAATGCATGGCGACATCTATAGGACCACTTTCTTGTGCGGCTTGCTCTTTAAAGACTGCGTTTAGGTCGTTGATATTGCGAATGTCTCCCTGAACAAATTGTGCGGCATTTGGTACTGCCGAGCGCCGTCCTGTAGAGAGGTTGTCAAAGACAACAACGTCATGCCCGGCACGCAGTAACTCGTAAACCGCATGTGAACCTATATAGCCGGCTCCACCGGCAACAAGAACCTTCATTTGCAACTCCTTAGGGTTTGTTGGGTGTGGCTACTGTGCAGCGCTTATCATATAAGACTTATTCTGCGTCTGTAATGCTTAGCCTCACGTGTCTGATGGTCAGGCTTATAATTATATCGCACTAAAGAGTCGTTAACCTGAAACAGTTTATTCCTAGGCAGGCATTAGGTAGCGCTATTCGGCTATTCGCGGCGTTGTTCATAGCGGTCACTCGGTAACAATAAGGCAACAGTCTGTTTAATGGTTAGCTCTACCAAATATTACGACTTAGTTTCTGCTAAAGTTGAAATATTGACATCGCTTGAGCAGGGACGATGCTAAAACGGCTAAAAGAGCTTGTGCCTTCCGGTTCATATATCTCATTAAGCTGGTCTAACAGCTGCTAGCTGTGTAAGGAGGGTGTTATATGTTGCAAAAGGTGCTAGTCTCTCTTATTGCATTATTTTTGGTGGCAAGTATCCCATATACGGGCAGCTCGCAGCAGCATGCAGATATCATAAGCCTTGCTGCCGATGTAGAAAACTCAGAAACTTCAGATCATTCAGAACATACAGAAAATCCAGGGCAAGTGGTATCTGCAGAAGAGTCCATGCAAACAGAATACGACAAAGGTGGTACTTCAAACGATGCCGATGATGTTACCCTAAGCGGCGATTTTTACAGTGAAACTACAGCTGAACAAGGCGAACAAGATATTAAGGTTGATGAAGTGTCTTTTGGCGATGCAGTTGATGGCAACGTGCTTAAGGAAGAAGAAAAAACAATAAAGCCAGATGAGGATATTAACAACGATACCGAAGACTCTGCGCATGAAGACGAAAAGGGGATTTCGGGCAAGCTGACATTAGAAATTGTCTTTGCGGATGAGACGAAAGCAGAAGTATTAAACGGATTTTCTGCTGTTATAGAAATGGCAACAGCAGACTTGCAAAAACGAATATCAGAAACAACAGATCCTGCTATGCAGGCGTATTTGCTTGATTGCTTAGAACATACCCAAAGTGATAGTCTCGCCAACCAGATAAGTACAAATGAAGATGGCAATACAATCTTAGATGTTCCTTTGGTTGGTATGGAAGTAACAATTAATGATGAGACCGTTGTTACTGGCAAGGATGGGGCATATGAGTTTTCTGCGCCAGTGCAAGACAATGCCCAGATGGCAATTGGTTACAATGGAACAGAGCTAATTGAAGTTCATGTTGAGAAGAACTTAGACAACGTGGACGATGATGTAACTGTTACCATAGACTCTGAACAGATGATGGAAAATATCAACCAAATGGCAGAGACGATGGCGAGCACACAGGCATATCGTTACTATAGGTCGTATCAAAATGGCACGACTATTGGTTATGGCAAGACTGCGATGTACATTAGCGAGAAGAATGGTTGGCCACACTGCAATAAGGTTGATAAAGACTTCTCGCCTTACACAACGGCAAACAATGATCTTGATGCGCACTTTAGCCAAACTGATGTCAAGGATGTTACTAGTTTTGCGATTGCTGATTCAGACTGCTCTGTTTCTGTAAAGTATGCTGTCATGTACATGTCAAACGATAAGCCGAGTCCATATCCTGATACGCTTAATTGCTTTGTAGAAGCAATTGCAGAGGGCAAAAATATTTACTGTAATGGAACTTTAAATAGAAGTGATGGAAGAGAAAAAGGTGGCCACATAAATTGCTCCTGGTTCGCTCCTATCAACCATCCTGAAGTGTTGCACTCGCATTATACGCCTGGATGGAATTATGCCAATGGTAGTTGGTATTGCTATGGGCAGCCGACTCCCGGAGGTGCAGGCGCGGCACTAACAAACCAATGGCAACCAGACTCTGCAGGTATGTGTTATCTTGGTTCAGATGGCAGAGCATACATGAATGTCTGGCAGACTATAGGCGGCTATAGGTACTATTTTGACTCTGCCGGCAGAAGATTGCAAAATCAGTGGCAGTCAGATTCTATAGGGTACTGTTACCTAGGTTCTGATGGTAGAGCTTATGCAAACTCGTGGCAATATATTAATGGCTCTTGGTACTACTTTAATTTGGCAGGCAGAAGACTGCAGAACCAGTGGCAGCTAGACTCTGTAGGATATTGCTATCTTGGTTCTGACGGTAGGGCATACGTTAACTCTTGGCGACAAATTAATGGCTCTTGGTACTACTTTGATTCAGCTGGTAGAAGATTACAAAACCAATGGCGAGCAGACTCTGTAGGTATGTGCTATTTAGGTTATGATGGCAGAGCCTATGTAAACTCATGGCGTCAAATAGGCGGTTACTGGTACTACTTTAATTCGGCAGCCAGAAGACTGCAGAACCAATGGCAACCAGACTCTGCAGGTATGTGTTATCTTAGAGCAGACGGAAGAGCTTACCAGAGCTGCTCTGCTTGGATAGGCGGTAAGCTTTACTACTTTGACGCTTTCGCTCGCTGCACTAATTACTGGTAAGACAACAGGAGGAGCAAGCATGAGTAAAGCATCTTTCATTGTGCGTCGTAGTATTAAGGCCGTGTTGATTTCTATAAGCTCAATTATTGTTTTGCTGCTAATTTGCACATTCACTCATATTTATTCAGTGGTTTCTTTGCAGTTTGTACCAGAGGTTGAGTCTTGGCAAAGCGATGGCTCTGACGGCATTTATTTTACAACAAGAGTCTATTTAATCAATGATGAACGATATGTTCGTGAGACATCTTATGTATATCTTAAGGGCAGGGCACGCCTGAAGCTGGTGGCAAAGGACAGAGAGTCGGAATGCAGAATATACGCGATTACCAGTGAAGATGAAGGGCAAAGATATAGCATTAGGATGGACTATTCTAACAATACGGCGCCAGATGGAGTTATCTATCGTAGAGAAGATCTGCCAGCTATTGAGCTTTCTACATTTGGCATAACGACTATTAGAGTGAACGACGATACTATCATAGATGACAGCAAACTCATATCAGAAATAAACAGACTTTCTGTTGTCGATTCCGTTCTACTGGGCTATCAAACTATCGAGGATGCGTTTTATGCCCATAGCGCACAGAACAAATGTTTGTGGCTTTATCTTGAGTCAGAGAAGCATCCTGATATGTATATTGCTTGTACCTACTACGCTTTCGCCGACGGAAGACGTTTCCTTTGTGCCGGCGGAAGTACTTTTTATAGCGACCCAGATACATTAGAAGTGTTGCCTTTTCTTGATGGCTATCTTTACTTGTATGAGGAGGTGGGCGAGTGATAATGGCGTACGCGAACGAAGATAAACGCAGACAAAGTACCAGTGCTAAGTCGCCTTGCAATATAGCAACACTTCTTATTGTGTCACTAGTCTTGGTTTTTCTAACTTCTTGCTCAAGTGGCTTGACAGATGTGCCAGGCGAAACAGAATTAAGTCTAGCGCAAGGCACAGAGCAGTCAGATGTACAAGGTAAATTAGTAAAATTTATTGCTGTTGGCGATAATCTTGTTGTTGATGATAGCACTTTTATGCCATTGCCATTTCCCGCATTTGCTACGGCTCTTGGCGAACAACATGGAGTCACAGATAAAGGTCTGCAAGTGTTTGCAATAGCTAACCAGGATGCAAATAAGTCAATCTGCTTAATTGACAAGGGGCAAGAACAAATCTACATACGACATGACGGCAGACTGCCTACGCTTAACTCGTTGTCATTTTCGAGCATGCAAATAGATGGCGAAACAAATGATGTAGTCATTAGTGACCCAGAGATTGTCCTTGCTACAACCAAGCGAATTTGCGAGGAATATCTGGTTGACCCACCGCAGACAGTAGATACTTATTTGCCTATTTCAAACAAATACTACAACGCATTTGACTTTTCCAACCGTAGTTGCTGTTAGCAGCATGGGGGCTAGCGGTGACCTAGCGTACATGTTTTTGTCTAACGATGCTTCAGCGTTGAGTCTGCCCTCCAACGACTTCATGTCCATACGATCTGATAAGACGCGCAATCCAGGATTAATTGCACAGCACATAGAAGTTTATGCACCGCAAAGCAACACTACTTATCGTCCAGACCGAATGGCAGAACAAAGGGATGATGCCCCGATGAATGTCTCGTATGTTAGCATTAGCGGGGCGTCTGCTATAACTGCAGCTGTGTCAGGTGCAGTAGCAATTATGCTTGATGATGCGCTACATGTTGATGCGCCAACACTAAGAAATATATTATACTCAGAGCTTCTAAAGATGCGCGGGTTTAGGCTTGCAACTGTTGCCTAGTTACAAAAGTGTAAAACAGACATCGGTTATCAGGTAGATACAGGATTGTCCATTTTCTAACTTCTTGCTTAGCTACCGCAACATGGCTTAATTAGTCGCAGAAGGGAACAATTTGGTAACACTTGTTTGTTCTGCGTAAATATTCTTATAAGTTTGCTATAGTTTGCGATGAAATACGACACATCCAAAAAAACAAAAAACGTGGGAGGATGTATGACAAGAACGACCAAGTTTAATAAGATGCAAAGAACTACAAATAAGATGTTGAGAATTGCAGTCATTGGCGTGCTATCACTTGCCCTGTTTGCTTGTGACGCTAAGCCGGTTGCCTCTAGCAGTGACTCAGCCAGTACTGCAGCTTCTGGCGGTGCGAGTAGCAGCAACAATAACAGTGCCACAACCGCGAACAATGGCTCTTCTGCGGCAACGCCTCAGGGCGCGACTGCTTCTTCTCAACAAACATCTAAAGATGTTGCTCAAACAATAGCTGCGGGCGATAGCCTGAGGATTCCTTTGGCAGAGGTCAGCGAAAAGGCAAGTTTTTATCCCGTGAATATAGATGGCACTACGATGGAGGTTTTGGCTGTGAAGGCGCCGGATGGCACGGTGCGCACGGCATTTAACACCTGCGAGGTTTGTTATGATTCCGGGCGCGGTTATTACAAGCAGGATGGCGATGCCTTAGTTTGCCAGAATTGCGGCAATCGTTTTAAGACTAGTCAGGTAGAGGTGGAGTCTAACGGCTGTAATCCGTGGCCAATTTTTGCCAAGGACAAAACAGTAGACGACAATGCAATTATAATATCTTATGAATTCTTATCGCACTCAACAAAGGTCTTTGCTAATTGGAAGCGTAGCTAAAATGCCAGAGCAGACGCAAACGATAGCAGTAGAGGGCATGACTTGTGCAGCTTGCGCGAGGCGAATCGAGCGTGTATTAGGCAAACTGGAAGGCGTTAGCGAAGTTGCTGTAAATTATGCAACAGAGAAAGCCACGGTTGTTTATGAGCCTCAATCTGTTCGCTTAACGACTATCAGAGATGCTATAGATAAGGCCGGCTATAAAGCCATAAGACCTGATCAGGCAAATAGCGTAGAAGAGCAGCGCAAACGCAAAGAAAAAGCTATTAAGACCATGTGGGTTAAGTTCATTGTTTCGGCCTGCTTTGCATTGCCGCTTTTGTATATAGCCATGGTACCCATGCTTACTTTTTGGGTGCAGTTGCCGTATCCACAATTTCTTATTCCCATGCAAAATCCTTTGCCCTATGCTATTTTAGAACTGTTACTGGTTGCGCCTTGTGTTGGCGTGGGCTATCGTTTTTATGTTGTGGGCATTAAAGCGCTATTAAATAAAAGCCCAAATATGGACACGCTTATAGCCATTGGAACCGGAGCAGCCATTCTTTTTAGTCTTTATAGCACAATTAGAATAATTCAGGGCGACCACATGGCAGTAGATGCGCTTTATTACGAGAGCGCGGGCGTAATTATTACCCTCATTCTTTTGGGCAAGACGCTAGAGGCTGTATCTAAAGGACGAACCGGCGAAGCTGTAAAGAGGCTTATGGGTTTAGCGCCAAAGACTGCCATTATTCTTGTTAAAGGTGAAGAGAAGAAAGTCGCTATAGAAGAAGTTGAGCCTGGTGACACCATAATTGTTAAGCCGGGCGAGTCTATTCCCGTAGATGGAGTGGTCACAAATGGACAAAGCGCCATAGACGAAAGCATGCTTACAGGCGAGAGCATGCCAGTTGCCAAGCAAGTTGGCAGTATGGTTTACGCTGCTTCTATTAACACTACGGGTAGCATAGAGTTTATGGCAACAAAGGTTGGCAATGATACGGCTTTAGCTCAGATAGTTCGTCTTGTAGAGGAAGCGCAAGGCTCTAAGGCACCCATTGCTCAACTTGCAGATGTAGTTTCCGGTTACTTTGTGCCAATTGTCTGCAGCATTGCTTTGCTTGCTGCCGCCATTTGGTTTGTGGTAAAAGGCGGCGACGTGCGTTTTGCGCTAACAATTTTTATCTCGGTTTTGGTCATAGCTTGCCCGTGCGCGCTTGGACTTGCAACACCTACTGCTATTATGGTTGGAACCGGACGTGGTGCCGAGGCAGGGATACTTATAAAGAGCGGTGAGGCCTTAGAAATTGCCTGCAAGTTGAACACTGTGGTGCTAGATAAAACCGGAACCATAACTGAGGGCAAACCTGAAGTGGTGAGCGTAGAGTGTGCTAGTGACTTTAATTCTATAAATGGTTGCGAGCCTGAAAGTGCTAGCGGCGTGAGTGACAATCCGCTTGTAAGCGCCCGCATGACAAACGATAACGCAGAAAGTGCTAGCGGCGTAAGTGACAGCATTGCAAATGCTAACGGCGCATGTGACAACATGGTAAACGCTAACGGCGCATGTGCCAGCACATTAAACGTTAGCGCAGAAAAAAGTAGCGCAGAGCTGTTGCGTTTGGCAGCATCATTAGAGCGTCATTCTGAACATCCAATTGCAAAAGCAGTAGTAAGCTATTATGCTAGCACAGTAGCTCAGACAGATTTCCTTAGTGTAAAAAACTTTTGTGCAAATGTGGGCGAGGGCGTAGAGGGTTATATAGATGACAAGCATGTACGTATTGGACGTGGTGTTCAGATTTTCGTTAACGATAACTACATAGGCAAGATTACAGTTTCAGACAAACCCAAGACAACAAGTCGCGATGCTATTGCCGCTTTGCAGGCGATGGACATTGAGGTTGTAATGATTACCGGCGACAACCGTCAAACTGCCGAGCGTATTGCGGCCGAAGTTGGCATAAGTAAAGTCTTGGCTGAGGTCTTACCGCAAGGAAAAGCAGATGCCATTAAAGAGTTGCAAAGCGATGGCAGAAAGGTAGCCATGGTGGGCGATGGCATAAATGACGCCCCTGCTCTTGTTCAGGCAGATGTGGGCATAGCCATTGGCTCGGGTACCGATGTCGCTATAGAGTCGGCAAATGTTGTTTTAGTGAAGAGCGACCTTGGCGATGTTGCGACAGCCATCGAGCTTAGTCGCCGCACGATACGCACTATAAAGCAAAACCTCTTTTGGGCCTTTGGCTACAATGTCATTGGCATTCCTATAGCGGCAGGCATTTTGCATATTTTTGGTGGCCCTCTGCTTAACCCAATGTTGGCAGCGGCGGCCATGAGCCTTTCAAGCGTTAGCGTGCTTACAAACGCATTAAGATTGAAGCGCTATTCTGTACGCAAGCGATAAATATAGTAAAAGGCTGCCGGCAGAAGAATTACATGTGGGCGGTTACGCAAACATTCATCTGAGTATAGAAGGCATGTTTTGCGACAGCTGTGTGCGACACATTCAGGCGGCGCTATTAGAATTGTCTGGTGTGGCATCTGCTGACGTAAGTCTTAATACGAAGAGCGCAATTATAAAATATGATGAAACAATAATATCATGCGAGCATATTAGTAAGCTAGCTATAAAAACAATTGGCGATCTGGGTTATGAAGCAAAGGTGGGTGCGAAGTACGACACGATTGCAGCTATAAATCTACTCGCTAAGGCAAAAGCAACAACGAGTCTAAATAAAGATAAGGCGCAGAA
Source organism: Coriobacteriales bacterium (assembly GCA_031256715.1). GTDB lineage: Bacteria > Actinomycetota > Coriobacteriia > Coriobacteriales > UBA8131 > JAIRQA01. Next base: position 22,902 of record JAIRQA010000049.1, read on the forward strand.
AAACATTGGCTCTAAGCACAGAAGTTCACTTGTTCGCACAACTGCAATACTGTTAATAATTATTGCGCTGTATACTCTTTTAAGCATATCTGGGCTTTTAAACATGCTTGTTCCTGGCGAGCTTGCTAATACATCTATGAGTTACATGATGATTTTTGTGGTGGGAGTGCTTACGTCTGTGCACTGTGTTGCCATGTGTGGCGGCATAAATATATCTCAGAGTTTGCATGGTAGCAAGGAAAACAACAAAGCTAAAACGAACAAGAAGACCGTGGCTGATTCGTTAGTTCCTGCGCTACTATATAACATCGGTCGTATTGCTTCTTATACCGCAATAGGCTTTATTCTTGGTATGGTTGGCTACATCATTGGTGGTGGGTTTGATTCAGATATCGCTATGCCCATACCTGTAAGTGTTCAAGGAATTTTAAAGTTGTTGGCTGGTCTGATCATGATTATCATGGGCATTAAGATGCTGGGATTATTTCCGCGACTTCTGACTTGTATTGGCAGCTTGTTACCAAAAACACCAAAATGGATAAAACAGCGTTTTTTTGTTAAAGAAAGTCATGGCGCATATGGCAAAAGCCCTTTGATTGTTGGTCTTCTTAATGGTCTAATGCCTTGTGGTCCTATGCAAGCCATGCAAATAATCGCTTTGGCATCTGCTAATCCACTAAATGGAGCTTTGGCAATGTTGCTTTTTAGCTTGGGAACTGTACCTGCAATGCTTGGTTTAGGCTCTCTTGTTTCGCTTTTGGGCATGCGTTTCAGACAGCGCGTATTGCTTGTGGGCTCTACCCTGGTTGTTGTCTTGGGTATAGCAATGTTTGTGCAAGGTGGAACTCTTGCCGGCATTCAGATAAGATTGCCAGATGATCTAATGGGCAACACATCAGACAATGTATTAGCAGCGAATAATGTAGTGTTAGCGAATAGAGCTGTGCTTGCGACAGATGGCACACAGGAGATAAGTAGTGTTTTAGAGCCGGGTCGCTATCCAGACATTACTGTTGTTATTGGAGTTCCTGTAAGGTGGACTATAGATGCGCCTCAGGGGAGTATTAATGGTTGCAACAATCGTCTTATTGTACAGGAGTATGGCTTAGAATATAGCTTTAAGCAAGGAAAAAATGTCATCGAATTCACACCCAATAGAGCAGGGACAATAAATTATAGCTGCTGGATGGGGATGATTACCGGAACCATAAATGTGATTTAAGTGTAAAGTATTGCTTAACGGGATTAACGGGGATTAACGGGATTAACGGGATTAACGGAGATAACGGAGATTAACTGAGATTAAGTACAGGAGAGGTCGGAGCCGGGGTGGATGTCAGCACGTACAAGGAGTAGCACCTTTTATCAGGGGAGAGAGGAGAGGAAAGGGAGGATTCTTGCAACGTTTGAGAATCAACTGACTTCCACCACGACTCCGACAATAATAATTATAGGAGGCAATCATCATCAAGTGTTCAGATAGATGTAAAAAAGTTGCAAAAAAATTGTGTCGCATTGGTGACGACAAAATAAGGAAAGTTTTTCCTGCTATCTTTGTCATTCTTGTTATCCTTGAAGATTAAAGCCCATACAACGGGATGAAATTAAATCCAGATAAAGAATGAATCGCATGCCATTAGGTAAATCGTAAATGTAGAATGTATATTCTTCGCTTGCAAAAATAATTGGTGTTGGCGAATAGTCAGATTCGGGAACGGGTTTAGCCGTTTGTGCCATTGCTTCGCTGTTAGCGTTTGTGGCGGGATTATTTTGGTCATTAGCTGAAGAGCTACCATCGGTTTGTGTCATATCGTCTGCAGCGCCTGCACCAGTATCGTTGTTCGTGCTTGCACTATTTGTGCCTGCACTATTTGTGCCAGCATCATTCGCATCTACCCCGCTAGTGACAGCAGAAGCCGCTAAATCTGTAGGCGTGCCGCTGCCTCCACCAACACCTCCATTGTCGCCACCGCTACCACTAGCAGCAACGTCAGCTTCTTGGTTATCCCCCGATGTTGGCTCATTAGATGTCAAGCTGTCACTTAAAGCATCTGTGCCAATACCTTTTTGAGCAGTATCATCAGATGAATCTTGTGTTGCAACAAGAGGACGTTCGTAAACATATCCATAGCGCGCCGCAAATCCGTCGCGAATGATTGCGGAGGCATTAAGCGTCTTAGGTTGAGAGCTAGACTCTGCGATATCTGCCAACGAACTAACAAAATCCCAAATTGCAATGGTAGTGTCACGTTCTGTAGACCGCCACTGAGCAGAAAAAGTTGCCATAGATATTATGTTGCCATCTAAATCTACTGCGCAACGTACGTCTGGGTTGCTGTCGCCATCTATATCTAAACCTGGCAACAAATAGCAGCCATGACCTGCTAAACTGTCGGTAGGCATATAGACAAAAGCATTTACTAACATATTTTCTGTAATTAGTATTTGTCTATTGGCTTGATCGTTAACTATTATACTATCTTGATCGTTTACTATTATATTAGCTTGTGCGTTAACTCCTGCTTGTGAGTTAACACCTGCATCAGCATTGCTATTGTCAGCACCGTCAGCACCAGCGCCACCGGCGGTACCGGCGGTACCGCCGGTACCAGCGCCACCGGCAGCACCAGCGCCACCGGCAGCACCGTCAACATCAGCAGCACCTGTAACGCCTGTGGCGCCACCCGTGTTCCGAGCTTCGTTGTCACTTGTAGCTTTGCTATCGCCGGTAGCCACAGTATCTTCTGTAACACCGCTGGCCTCTGCTTGTAGCTTATCTAAGCCAAACCCTGAAATCATTTGCATTAAAAACATGGGAACCTTTTTGTTCAAAAGAAATTCGCGTTCTGAAGGGGATGTTGGACGGGCCAAATCAGCGTTGTAAAGATTCCAAGGGTAAAGCGAAACCGGTTCATCAAAAACATGCAGGTCTACACCGGGGCTATCTGCCCCTGCTAAAGTAATTGTCTTATCATGAAAGGGATCCATCAACGGATAAAGTAAGTTAGGGCTGGCAATGTCCGCAAAAATGATGATAAGCGCCAGTAGGGGAGTTAAAATGTTGCCAAGTAAGTTAGAGCGTCGTGCTCTTGGACTGTTCTTCTCGACATTATTATAATCGTTGCTATAATTTGGAGTTGGACTCCATGAATGCCTATAGTCGTCGGTCTTATTTTTAGGCTCTGTCATGTTCGTTTTCCTTTTCGCAAGGCTCAGGCAAAAAGATGACATGCACGCTTGTGCCACTGCCAAGCTCGCTTTCGATCTTTAAATCTGCCCCATGCACGCGGGCAATTTCGGCGCAGAGTGCAAGTCCAAGGCCAGCTCCACCCGAACTACGTGTTCGCGCTTTATCTAACATATAAAATGGCTCTGTAAGCATAGGTATCTGATCTGCGGGAATGCCAGAGCCTTCGTCGGTAACGCAGACGCGCGTTTTGCCCTCTGGCTCAGGCTTTGCGCTCAGAGTTATAGAGCTACCAGGCAATGATGCTTTGGCGGCGTTATCTATGAGGTTAGTTAAAAGTATCTGCAACAAGTCCTTATCTACAGTAATACGAACTGCATTAATTTTATTTATCAATCTAATGTCAGCCCGCTCCATTAATGGTTGAAGCGCGACGCAAATCTCGTCGCTTAATGCCTTAAGGTCTACGGCCTCAAAGCTTGGGTGTATGCTACCTATGCTTAAAAGTTCCATAAGTTTTCCGGAAAGTCCTTGTAGGCGCTTAGTTTCGCTTACTATTATGCTAGCATACTCGCGTCTATCAGAATCGCTTACTGTGCGCTTAATTAGCAAAATGTCGGCAAAACCAAGAATCGAGGTTAAGGGTGTTTTCATTTCGTGAGCCAAGTTGCCAATAAAGATACGGCGGCTCTCTGCAAGGTCGGTTAGCGCATTCACGTTATGTTCTATAGAGTCTGCCATGATATTTAAATTAATTGCCACGTCTGAGACTTCATCATTGCCATGCACATCGGCGCGATGTCGTAGTTCACCTTGGGCAATACGACTAGTGGTTAATGAAAGATTGCGCAGCGGGCGCAAAAGTCCTAAAACCAACAGCAAAAGAATGCCGGCAACAATAAGAGCGCTAACAACACCAATTAAGCGTACAAGATTAAGATCTGCCTGAAATAGCTGATACGTAGAGGTAATATCTAAGGAGGTCACCAGCTGATACCCCGTGTCATTAAGCTTAAAGCTAGAGACAAGCAATAGGTAAGTATTCTGACCGTAGTCTATTATGCGTGAAGAATAATCACCTAGAGCTAATAATTCATGCTGGGCATTAAAAGGTCGTCCATCCTGATTAATTGAGTGCAGTACCGCGCCATCGCGAAACAACACTGCCCCCATCGCGCTATCGCTACGCTGGCGATTAATTGCCTCGCGTGCTACAGAAAGCACTTCGGTTTCGTCTAAGGTAATCAAACGCTCAACTAATTGCGTATAAATGATGCTATTTTGCATCTCGACAACAAGGTAGCTATGCCGCGCCAGAGCATCGGCCTGATCGCGTTCGATCACCAAGCGATGATTGTTGGTTAATAAAAAGAACGATGTTGCGTTAACTACCGCAATAACCAACGCCAATGTAAGTAAGAAGATTTTTTGCCAGAGCCTCACAATTTATACAACCCTCTAAGATATTTTTTGGTCACCGTCAGGCACAAATTTCTGTGCTTCGTTGTCTTGTGAATTGTTTTGAGAATTGCCTTGCGTGCTGCCTTGAGTGTCTTGCGCGTTGCCTTGCGTGTTTTGCGCGCTGCCTTGCGCATCTTGCGTGTCGCCATGCGCGCTGCCATGAGTGTCTTGCGTGTCGCCATGCGCGCTGTTTTGCGCGTTGCATTGAGTGTTTTGCGCACCGCCCTGAGTGTCTTTCTCTGACACACTTTCTAGTCTATAGCCCAATCTAGAGATAGTGGCCAAAGAATCATGCAAATTGAGTTTTTTGCGCAATTGCTGAATATGCGTGTCTACAGTGCGAGTCCCGCCAGAAAACTCATAACCCCAAACAACAGAAAGCAAACGATCTCTAGTAAGAGCAATGTCTATGTTGCGAATAAAAAAGACTAATAGCTCGAACTCTTTGGGTGTTAATTGCACGGGTATCCCATTAAGACTTGCTTGATGTCTGCCAACGTCTACAGTAATATCGCCAAAACTAAGTACCTGTGAAACATCGCGTTTGGTCCGACGCAATGCCACTTCAATTCGCACCAAAAGTTCCATTGCTTCAAATGGTTTAACGATATAGTCTTCTGCTCCAAGCCGCAATCCGCGCACTTTGTTAGAAACATCGTCCATGGCGGTTAAAAAAATAACAGGCATCTGCGCATCACCGATACGCTCGATAACAGCAAATCCATCAAGTTTGGGCAGCATGACATCCAAAAGCACAAGGTCTAAGCCACCAATAAGGATGCGTCGCACGGCTGCCTCGCCATCTACACAAATCTCGCTTGTGTAGCCACCTATCTCTAATGTGGTCTGAATCATGCGAGCAATATTAACGTCGTCTTCGACAACAAGGATATGTCCGTACAAGCGCTACTCCATTCTTTGGCAGACGCGTTTATGTTAACAGCAAATGAATTACGTATTTGATTATAGCCCATAAATGAAAATTTATGACGAAGGAGAGTTATTCTGAAATGAGCAACTTGCCTAAGCGAAAGCCTAACCGTCTTAAAGGTTATGATTACTCACAAGATGAGGCATATTTCATCACCATATGCGCCAAGGACAAAAAATGTCGGTTTGGAAGGATTGAATTTGATTCCGTAGGGGCGGATATTATCCGCCCGTTGCTCTCTAAAACAGGAGTAATTGCCAAACAAGGTATAGAAAACATTGCGCAAATATATTCTAATGTAATCGTTGAAGATTTCGTCATCATG
>JAIRQA010000007.1 GCA_031256715.1 Coriobacteriales bacterium
TGCATTAGCAATGAGTAATAAAACACAACACTTAAGCATACAGAGCAAAAAACTTCAAAAGAGAAATAATGACAGTTCATGAGCGGGATGTCAAATTGCTCATTTCAAACTCATCGCTATGCGTTTCGTTAAGTCTTAAAGTTTGCGTTAAGTGTAGCGTTAACTATGCAAAGTTTCGTAGCGATAATGCTGCTTTGCACCTAGCGCATATAGAGTTAAGGGTGATACCCACTTTATTTAATAAGTTAGTTTTATCTAACTAGCACTTTAGAACCTAACTAGCACTTAAGAACCTAACTAGCATCACGGAATTTAACAAGCAACAAGCTGTTATATTATGTCTTCATTTAGCGCTTCCTTAGACAGCAGGTAGGCACTTCTCAACATAAAAAACTTATTTGTTAAGCTTGCTGATATGACTTAGCCGACAAGCTAAGTCTAGGTGAATTCCGTACACCGCGCTAATGATGCATATTCACGTTCGGTTGCTTGTCTGAACTGCTTTTTAAGGATGTCGTTATGTTATAGTTATCGTTTCGTATGCAAAATATGCAAAAGCGGGCAGATAACCCAGAAGAAAGTTTAACCGAGTAGAAAGCAGACAATTTTGGAGACCAGCAGCAAGAGGCTGGATGATGGCAGGGTAGAAGTTGCTATCACTGTTTCCAGCGAGGAAGTGGATCGGCAAGTAAAGGAAGCCTATCGCGAGGCAAGCAAAGCGCGTATTCCCGGATTTCGCCCCGGTAAGGCTCCACGCAAGATCTTAGAGAATCACTACGGTGGCAAGGAGTATTTTTTGGCACACGCCACCGATGACATTGTAAGTAAAATGACACCTTTTGCTGTTGATAGTGAAGGTTTTGTGCCTTTGGCATCACCGGAATTTTCCGAATTTGAGTTGGTGCAAGAAGGTTCAGACTTTTGTTACACTGTGACATTTCTTGCCGCACCGGAACTTAGCCTTAGTTCATACGATCCTGTTACTATCGAGGTTCCTTCGTCTGCTGCTACAGAGGCAGAGATTCAAGAACAAATTGATGGTCTTTTGCAGTATTATGTAGAATACGAGGATGTTACTGATCGCGCTGCAACTGATGGGGATGTGCTTACTGTGGCATTTGTTGGTTCTGATGATAAAGAGACTTCAAATAACAGTTCTAATGATGCCGCTAATAGCGAGTCTAATGATGCCGCTGATGGCGAGTCTAATGATGCCGCTAAGGACAGCTCTAAAAGCAGTGATGGCACAGAAGATGGCAACGCTGCCAACGACTCTAACAATGAGTCTGTAAGCGATTCTTCCAACAACTCTGCCAACGACTCTGCCAAGGATGCGGCAACAGACACTTATGACGATGCGCCTACGCAGGATTATGAGTTGGGTAGTGGCATGATGCCAAAAGAATTTGAGGACAATTTGCGCGGTATGCAACTTGGCGAGGTTAAAGAGTTTGAATTTTCTCCACAGGAAAATCCAGATGCCGATGCCAAACCAATTAAGGTTAAAGTGTTGCTTAAGGCATTGCGCATAAAAATTCTTCCCGACCTTACCGATGCGTGGGTAAAAAAGACCGTGGAGTTTGAAAATATAGAGGAGTTGCGCACGCGAATCGCTGAGTCTATAGAGGCGCAAAAAGAGCAGGAGATTCGTCCAATTCGAGAATCTGCATCATCACGAGAGCTGGCGGCTCGCTTGCAAGGTGATGCTCCGGAAGAACTTGTTAAGCAGATTGAGCAGGATAACTACAAGGATTTTTACAATACTTTGCAGGAAAGTCGTATCACTTATGACCAGTATCTGCAGGGTAATAATCTTACGCCTGAAAAATTCCGCGAAGAAATGCACGAGCAAGCTCAACTTGGCGCTCGCATTACGTTGGCCTTAGATGCCTTTGCGCGGCACCATGAAATTGTGGCCTCAGATGATGATGTCCGTGCCGAGTTTGAGCGTGCTGGGGTAGACGACCCGCAGGCTTTGTATGAACAGTGGCAAACAAATGGTCGCCTATCAGAGATTCGTACGGGAATCATGCGCATGAAAGCTGCCAAGCAAGTGCGTGAAACCGCAATAGAAATAGAGCCAAAGCCCAAGGATGCAAACTCAGACGCGCCAGCCACATCAGATGCTCCAGCCACATCAGACGGAACAACAATATCAGACTCGTCAACAACAGACACATCAGCTACAGAGGACAAGGAGTAGCATAATGCCTTACAACTACGCTAGTACTTATCAACATACACATAATGCATTAATACCCTATGTTATTGAGCAATCGCCGCGCGGCGAGCGCAGTTTTGACATTTATTCGCGTCTCTTAAACGATCGTATCGTGTTTTTGGGCGAGGCTATAGACGATCATGTTGCCAACACTGTGGTAGCACAGCTTTTGCATTTAGAAAGCGACGACCCAGAAAAAGATATCTCGTTATACATTAACTCTCCAGGTGGCGTGATAACGGCTGGCCTTGCTATCTATGACACTATGCAATTTATTAAATGTGATGTCTCTACCATTTGTATTGGTCAGTGCGCTTCTATGGGTGCAGTACTTTTGGCTGCTGGCACCAATGGCAAGCGCTTTGCTCTGCCTAACTCGCGGGTGATGATACATCAACCTAGCGGTGGTGCCCAAGGTCAGCAAACCGAGATTGAGATTGCCGCGCGCGAGATTGCATATGCCCGCGAACGCCTGAACAAAATATTGGCAGATCATACAGGTCAGTCTGTAGAGAAGATCGGCGAAGACACAGAGCGTGACAACTTCATGAATGCCGAGCAGGCCAAGGAGTATGGTTTGGTTGATGAGGTATTTTACAAGCGCGTGAAGTAGTTTAGAAGTTTGCGGTGCTTACGGCGCGCTTGTGAGGCAAGCATTTCAGTGCTACTAAGCGTGCCTGTGCGGCAATCATGCCAAGAGCACTTCGGACGCTTTTGGGGCCATGCGACGCGAAATACATGCGACGCGAAATACATGTGACGTGAAATACATGCGACGCGAAATACATGCGACGCCAAATTAGATGGTTGATAGCAGAAAGCGAATTAGTAAATGTCAACAAAAAACGACGGCTTTGACAACTTTAGCTATGACGATTCGGTTCATTGCAGCTTTTGTGGCAAGCCGCAGTTCATGGTTAAAAAGCTCATCGAAGGTCCTGATGCCTATATCTGTGACGAATGCATTAGTCTTTGCCATATGATGGTGGAAGAAGAGGGACGCTTTGCACAGACAATGCAAAATGCAATGGATGCATTGGATGTTTTAGATGGCAATGATGACAGCGACGACGATGACGTTGATGAGTTTGGTATTCCCAAGCCCCCCGATATCTCTGGTTATATAGCCGCACTAGAGAGCCAAACTTACGAGAACATGGCGCGATCTGGTGGCTCAAAAACTGAGCGCCAATCTAAAAAGCAAAGAAATTCTACGTATCAGCAAAGGCAGCATCGGCATTCATCAGCTACAGATGACGATGAGCCATTGATTTTTGATGATCTGCCTACGCCAAAGGAAATCTATGCGCAGCTCTCATCATATGTTATAGGCCAAGAGCGTGCTAAAAAAGCGCTTGCTGTTGCTGTTTATAATCACTATAAGCGCGTTTCACTAGAGGAACTTGGAACCAGTGCCGAGCTATCAGAAAAAGCCGCTGCCGCTGCCAAGGCTGCCGCAAGCAGCAATTCTAAGGCAGTAAATGATGCTGCCATAGCCGATGTCGAACTAGCCAAAAGTAACATCATGCTCATAGGCCCTACCGGTTGCGGCAAGACTTTATTAGCGCAAACACTTGCACGCATACTTAAAGTTCCCTTTGCTATTGCCGATGCTACAGCGTTAACAGAGGCAGGCTATGTTGGTGAAGATGTCGAGAATATCCTGCTCAAGCTAATTAACGCTTCAGATCAGAAGATTTCTCATGCCGAGGTAGGCATCATTTATATAGACGAGATTGATAAGGTTGCGCGTAAAGCCGAGAACCTTTCTATTACACGCGACGTCTCTGGTGAGGGCGTTCAGCAGGCTTTGTTAAAAATTATAGAGGGCACAGAGGCTTCTGTGCCACCACAAGGTGGACGAAAGCATCCGCAACAGGAGCTCTTAAAGATAGACACAACTAACATTCTCTTCATTTTGGGAGGTGCCTTTGTTGGTCTAGACAAGATTGTTGCTAATCGTATAGGACGTAAGGGCATTGGTTTTTCTGCAGATATCACTCAAGCGCATTCGCATGTGACTTCCGAGATTTTAGCCAAAACCTTGCCAGAGGACTTGCACACCTTTGGTATGATACCGGAATTTGTTGGTCGCATACCTGTGATTTGCAGTGTCGATGAGCTTGATGAAGAAGAATTGGTACGCATTTTAACCGAACCAAAAAATGCTCTTGTTAAGCAGTATCAACGCATGTTTTCTTTTGAGGGCGTAGCACTAACCATTACCGACAACGCCTTGCGGGCAATTGCTCATGAAGCAGTCGAGCATGGCACGGGTGCACGCGGATTGCGCTCTATTTGCGAACGCTGTTTGTTAGATACGATGTATGACTTACCTGGTAATACCACTATTGCCGAGGTCGTTGTAACGCCTGAGGCAGTTAGTGGCGAAAGCAAACCAACAGTCATACTGCGATCTAAACTACGCAAAAAGTCTGGCACGAAAACAGGAGGCAGTCATATTGCGGGCACAGATGAACAAGCAGAAGATGACTCGCTGATTTCAGAAGCTGACGACAACGGAAACGGAGCTACCAAAGGTAAGGCTAGCGATGCTGCCTAAGCAATATGACCCCTCAGAACTTGAAACCAAACTCTTTAAGCAGTGGGAGAGTGCCGGATACTTTAGCCGCAATGCTGGCGGTCATGCAAACCCAGAGGCACCACCTTACACTATAGTTATCCCGCCGCCAAATGTTACTGGTGTCTTACATATGGGTCATGCCTTAAACAATACTTTGCAAGACATCCTTACACGTCGCGCACGCATGCAAGGTCGCCCAACGCGCTGGATTGTTGGCACAGATCACGCGGGCATTGCCACCCAAAACAAGGTAGAGCAGAAGTTGGCTGCTTCGGGCAAGACCCGCTTTGACCTTGGTCGCGAAGCTTTTGTAGAAGAATGCTGGCAGTGGCGCAGCGAATACGGTTCTACCATTATCGAGCAGCTTAAAGCCATGGGCTGCTCTTGTGATTATAATAACGAGAAGTTCACCATGGACGCCAGCTATGCTGCCGCTATACGCAAGGTATTTGTAAGCTGGTATCGCGCTGGGCGCATTTATCGTGGTAATCGCATCATTAATTGGTGCCCACGTTGTACCACGGCACTGGCCGACGACGAGGTAGAACACAAAGACGAGCAAGGCAGCCTTTGGCACATACGCTATCCCTTACTTGAGCCTGTTGGCGACATAAAGTATTTGGTTGTTGCCACCACGCGTCCAGAAACCATGCTTGGAGATACAGGTGTGGCAGTAGCTTTAGATGACGAACGCTATAGCGAGCTCCTTAATGCCAACGCTAAGGTCTGTTTGCCATTAACTGATCGCGTCATCCCGATTTTTGCCGATGAATATGTCGATAAAAACTTTGGCACTGGTGCCGTAAAGGTTACTCCGGCGCATGATCCCAATGACTTCGAGATGGGCAAGCGACATAATCTACCCGAGATTAATATATTTAATGAGCACGCTATCATAAATGCAAATGGTGGCATTTTTGCTGGCATGGAGCGCTACGAAGCTAGAGCTGCCATACTTCAAGCCTTAGAGGATTTGGGGCTATTAGAAAAGACCGATACCCATGACCATGCTGTTGGGCATTGTTATCGCTGCGACACCACCATTGAGCCATGGGCTTCTGAGCAATGGTTTGTAAGCATGGCACCTCTGGCTAAGCCGGCCATTAAGGCCGTGCGTGATGGACGAATCAGCTTTAACCCAAAGCGCTGGGAAAAAGTTTATTTTCAGTGGATGGAGTCTATACGCGATTGGTGTATTTCGCGCCAACTTTGGTGGGGACATCGCATACCTGTGTTTTATTGTGACGCTTGCGGTTGGCAAGATGCCTCAGAAACTGATTTGCAAAAGTGTCCAAGTTGCGGCAGTGCTTTACGTCAGGACGAAGATGTTTTAGACACCTGGTTTTCTTCTCAACTTTGGCCATTTGCTACTGCGTCGTGGCCGGCAGACGACGCGCAAGATCCTTTAAAAACCTATTACCCCACACAGGTGTTATCTACAGCAAGGGACATCATTTTTCTTTGGGTAGCACGCATGATCATGAGTTCGCTTTATTTCGTAGATGAGCAAATTCCATTTCGTGATGTTATCATTCACCCCACAGTTTTAGACAAACATGGCAATATCATGAGCAAATCGCGTGGTAATGGCATAGACCCCCTAGAACTGATTTCCGACTTTGGCGCCGATGCCATGCGGTTCGGACTTGCCCTGCAAGTTACAGGCGCTCAGGATATGAAGTTTGACCGCGATAAGCTGGCGTCATCGCGCAATTTTGCCACCAAGATTTGGAACGCCGCTCGCTTTGTGCTCATGAATCTAGAGGACTTTCAACCTGCAACAAATGACGCACAAAACACCGCTGTTACATCATCTGATTCTGTTGAGAAAAACACCGCTGTTGCATCATCTGATTCTGTTGAGAAAAACACCGCTGTTGCATCATCTGATTCTGTTGAGAAAAACACAGCTGTTACATCATCTGATTCTGTTGAGAAAAACACCACCGCAGTCTTTGCACCTGTCGCACAAACAGATGCTGATCGCTGGATACTTTCTCGCTTAGCTGCTCTTGCTTTAGAATTAGATGATGAAAGCAAAAGCTTCGACTTTGGCGCTATTGCTCGTGGCTTATATGCCTTTTTCTGGAACGAGTTTTGCGATTGGTATATAGAATTTGCTAAAGGGCAGCTAGCAGATGCGTCTTTGCGCCGGTCTACGCAGCAGATCCTGGTCTTTGTTTTAGACAATGCCTTGCGCTTGTTGCATCCATTTATGCCTTTTGTAACCGAGGAAATTTGGCAAAGTATACCTCATGGTTGTACTTCTCCACATTTGATAGTTGCCCCATATCCGCAGACTTGTACTTTTGCAGGCCTACATAATTTTAATGCCGAATCTGGCATTAATGATGTTATAGCTATTGTGCAAGCTTTGCGTAGCACGCGTGCTCGATATGCAATTTCGCCAAAACAGAGCTTGGATGTTTATATTAGCTTGCAAGCAAGCGAGCATGCTAGCAAAAATACTTACGATGATGCTAGCAAAAACTTGTGTGATTGTGAAGTGCGTTTACGAAGCATTCACGAGCAAGGGTTCCTTATCAACAAATTGGCAAATTGCGACAACGTGAATGTAACCATAGGCGGCGAGTTGCCAGGCGCGTCATCTGTTACTGTTGTTAATGGTATGCAGATAGCGATTGTTCTTGATGGGCTGATAGACTTTAACGCTGAGCAACAACGTCTGCAAAAAGAGCTTCAAAAGCAGGTGGATGCTTTAGATAAGTTGCGGCGCAAGCTTAGTAACGAAGGTTTTTTGGCAAAGGCAGCAAGTGATGTTATTCAGAAGTCAAAAGACGACTTTGCCGAGCTAGAATTAACTGTAGAGCAGATTAAGTCACAGCTCGCTGGTCTTAAGGTTCTAAGCTAGAACTGAACTTTAAAGCAAAGTAGCGCAAGTACCGCATAGCTTTTGCATTTCGTTCGCTTTGTACTTGCTCATTTTGCTTGCCAGTATGCGTGCGACTTTGCTTGCCAGTATGCGTGCGATTTTGCTTGCCTTATGCGTGCGACTTTGCATGTGACTTTACATGCGGTTGTGTGCATTTCTGTATGTGACTCTGTAAGAGATTTTCATGCAGCTTGTATGTGACTTTGTAAGAGATTTTCATGTGATTTTGCATGTGAAACATATTGAGGTATATTTATGTTGTATAAACTGATAAAATTATAAAGTTATTGCAAGAAGTATCCGAAAGCTAATATGAGTTATTATAAGCTAATGAAATAAGCAGATAGGGATTATTCATGGAAGAAATTTTTAATATGCTCTTTACGCCAGAGGTCAAGACGGCTATTATGCTAATTATCGTCTTGTTTGGCGTGCTTTATGTGATTTCTATAATTTGGGTCATTCGCGATTCTTACCTTCGCGGCGCCAATCCTGTTATCTGGGGCATTATAAGTCTTATACCTTTCATTGGTGCTTTTGCGTATTCTATGATGCGTCCACCAATGTTGCTTTCAGATAAGGACGAACAGGCAATAGACTTTGCTTTAAAAAAGCGTGAACTTATGAAGTATGGCGAATGCGCAAAGTGTGGCTATCCGGTAGAGCGCGAGTATCTAATGTGCCCAAATTGCGGCACGCAGCTAAAAAATGAGTGTCGTAGCTGTGGTCACGCGCTTAATCCCGAGTGGCGCATTTGTCCATTTTGCTGTACGCCTATAGGTCAGTAGGGTAGTGCCAATGAAGGACACGAATTTAGATAAAAAGACTTTAGAGCCTAAAATGACTACAGAGACTAAAGAAGCAATAGAAATTACAGAGCCCAAAAAAGCTATTGAGACACTTAGGCACTCTGCCGCTCACATTATGGCTGCTGCTGTTAAAGAGCTTTTTCCCAATGCTCAATTTGGCATAGGCCCGGCAATAGAAGATGGTTTTTATTATGATATCGAGGTCGGTCGCCCAATTACTACCGATGACTTGGTTAACATCGAGGCCAAAATGGCAGAAATTGTTGCGACAGCATTGCCTTTTGAACGGCGCGAGGTAAGTGCAGAAGAAGCGCGCGAGGTCATGCTGAATTTTGGGCAACGCTTTAAGTTAGAGCTTATAGAGGAACTGTCGCCAGAAGAAACAATAACACTTTATAGTATTGGCAACTTTACCGATCTTTGTAAAGGACCACACGTTAAAGACACCAGTGAACTAGTGGCTTTTAAGCTAACAAAGGTGTCTGGTGCCTATTGGCGTGGCGATAGCAAGCGTGACATGTTGCAACGCATCTATGGAACGGCATGGAATTCTGTAGAAGAGCTGCAAGATTATCTTCTTCGTATAGAAGAGGCTGCAAAACGTGATCATCGCAAGCTAGGACGTGAGCTAGGAATTTACATGATGGATGAGCAGGCAGGTGTTGGTTTGCCGCTCTATCTGCCAGCAGGGGCACGTGTCATTCGCATAATGCAGGAATGGTTAAGACGCGATCTTTATGAACGTGGCTACGAGGAGGTTATTACTCCACATATTTATAACGCTGAAGTTTGGAAACGCTCTGGTCATTATTACTTCTACAAAGACAATATGTACTTTTTTGAAGTTGACGAAAGTGAAGAGAAGAACAATAGTCGCACAAGCGAATATGGTGTTAAACCCATGAATTGTCCTGGTCATGTGATGTTATACGCTAACGATATTCGCTCTTATCGCGATTTGCCAATTCGTTATTTCGAATTTGGTACAGTGTATAGGCATGAGATGAGTGGTGTTGTGCATGGACTTTTGCGGGCTCGTGGCTTTACTCAAGATGACGCTCACATTTTTTGTCGAGAAGATCAGCTGCTTGACGAGGTTGTAGCAATTCTAGAGTTGGTCGATCACATTATGACTACCTTTAATTTTAGCTATAGTGCAGAGATTTCTACTCAGCCACAGAAGTCTATAGGCGACAATGCCAAGTGGGATTTTGCCACCGAACAACTAAAAAAAGCTTGCGAAGTACATGGTCTTGCCTACGAAATAAACGCGGGCGATGGTGCTTTTTACGGGCCAAAGATTGATATTAAGGTTAAAGACGCCATTGGTCGTACATGGCAGTGTTCTACGGTTCAAGTAGACTTTAACTTTCCCGAACGCTTTAACTTAGAATATCGCACGGCCGACAACTCTACCGAGCAGCCGTGGATGTTACATCGTGCCATCTTTGGTTCTATTGAGCGTTTCTTAGGAATTCTTATCGAGCACTACTCAGGTGCTTTGCCTACCTGGCTTGCTCCTGTACAAGTCGCAGTAATACCTATAGCAGATCGTCACAGCGATTATGCTAATGTGGTAGTGCAAGCATGCAAAGATGCTGGTGTACGCGTGCAGCTTTATAATCAGAATGAGCCAATGCGCGCAAAGATAGCACGCGCTCAAAATGCTAAGGTTCCCTATATGTTAGTGGTAGGCGACAAAGAAGCTGAAGCCCGTGCCGTCAGTGTGCGTGAGCGCAAAGCAGGCGATCAGGGCGTGTTGGGTCTAGATGATTTTCTAAAAGAAAAGGCATTAGAGTTTCAAATGCCCTTCACCCCCAGAGTGTAAACCGGGTGCAATCCCATTACAGATTCTTTTCACCCTTAGAGTAAAATCGCAAAACAGTCTTTAGCTGTGATGTTTATAGGGTTATATCCGCAAAACTCTATTAACCCATCAATGTTACTTTTTGGTAGCGCCACAGCCACACAATAGCCTCTTATTAGCTGTATAATAGCTGTTATGGCAGTTTCATCTAAAACACAAAACACCGAGCTCAGCGCCCAGCTGTCTCATGTTCCTCAACAGCCTGGAGTCTACCTTTGGAAAGATGCTTTAGGTAAAGTGCTTTATGTTGGTAAGGCCAAACAGCTGCGCAGTCGCATGCGTCAGTATACATCTATGAGTGATGAGCGAGTAATGATTCCGGCTCTCATGGCACAAACTGCAAGCTTTGACTATATTGTCACACAAAGCGAACATGAGTCTTTAATATTAGAAAAAAATCTCATCAACCAATATAGCCCTCCCTTTAATGTCGATTTCAAAGACGACAAAAGCTATCCTTTTATTGCTTTAACAACAGGCGATGCTTTTCCCGCAATTAAGTACACGCGAGAAAAACCTCAGCAAAGCACGACCTATTTTGGTCCATACACCGATGCGCGTGCCGCCCGCGAGATGATGGAGACAGCACGGCGTATAGTTCCTATTTGCCATGCTAACTGCGTAGAATGGAAGCGTCTAAAGCGCACCATGGCTGCAGAAGTAGGCAATTGCGCAAAGCCACAAAAAGCCACTCTTACCAAAAGTTGTTTCGACCACCATGTTGGCTTAGGGCCAGGTCCATGCTCTGGTGCTATTTCGCAGACAGACTATAAAAATAATGTCGAGAAGATCAAGCGCTTCTTAAACGGAAGACGTCGCGAGTTTGCAGCCGAGTTAGAAAACGATATTTTAACTGCCTCAAATAACCTTGAGTTTGAGCGCGCAGCACGGATAAAGAAGCGTTTAGATACAGTAAAATCATTAGAGGATAAACAAACAGTAGTTTTAAGTAGCCGCTTAAATCTAGATGTCATTGGCATTGCACGTGAAGAGACTATTGCCGGAGTGCAAGTGTTTATCGTGCGCGATGGAATTATGCTTATTAGTAATGACTTTATTTTAGATAAAGGGATGGATGTCAGCAGCGATGACTTGTTGCGAGGCTTCATCTTGCGCTATTATGAGCAGGCTAGTTTAATTCCCAGAGAAGTAGTAGTTCAAGAAATGTTAGAGGACACTAACATAATAGAAGAGTGGTTAACAACCAAACTGGCTTCTAAACAGGGTGCTAAGGTAAGATTGGTAAATCCTATTAAAGGTGAGCGACATGACCTCTTGGCGCTAGCCGAGCGCAATGCACGTCATGCTCTAAATCGCTATAAGGTGCGTACCCAATATGATGATATTCGCATTAATCGCGCTTTGTTAGAGCTAGAAAGTGCTCTAGCTCTGCCACAAGCACCAATGCGCATAGAATGTTTTGATGTTTCTACAATTCATGGACGTTACTCTGTTGCCTCTATGGTAGTCTTTACGGCAGGTCAGCCAAACAAGCATCAGTACCGTCGTTTTAAGATAAAAGGCGAGTTTAATGAAGCTAACGATTTTGCAATGATGAGCGAAGTTTTTGCACGTCGCTATGCGCCAAATCGCATGGCCGACGAGCGCTTTGGTAGCTGTCCGGATTTGATTATCGTAGATGGTGGTAAACCCCAATTAGCGGCAGCCACTGCCCAACTTAGCGAACTTGGTCTAAACCATATTGCGCTTTGTGGGCTTGCTAAGCAAGATGAAGAGCTTTTTGTAAACTGGTCAGATACACCCATAATTTTGCCAAATGGATCGCCGGCACTTTATATGGTTAAGCGCGTTCGCGATGAGTCGCATCGCTTCGCTATCACTTATCATCGCGAATTGCGTGCAAAGGCCATGACAACATCTGTCTTAGATGATATTGACGGCCTGGGTGTTAAACGCAAGAAAAGTCTATTGCGACACTTTGGCTCGTTAAAGCGCTTGCGTATGGCAAGTTTAGATGAGCTTAAACTTGTAAAGGGTATTCCGGCTACAGTTGCGCTGGCTGTTTATGAATGCTTGCGCGATAACCAAAACGAAAGCATTAAGGATGGTGTTTGTGAATATTAAACCTACCGAGTTAAACCCCAGCTTGGTTATTATTACCGGTATGGCAGGAGCTGGGCGCACAGAGGCCATGCATACATTTGAAGATATGGGCTACTTTTGCATTGATAACCTACCGCCAATGCTCATTCAGAATCTGGTGGCATTAGCCGGACTAAAAGCCATAAGACCTGACAGCGCCAGTGTTGCTTGCAGCATTGCCGATTCTGGTGTTGTGCGCAAGTTAGCTGTCGTGTGCGATTTGCGTTCTCAGGAGTTTTTTTTGCAGCTCAACGATGAGTTAGCGCGCATTAGCGCACGGGGTATTTCGTATTCGCTAGTTTTTCTTGACGCGAACGACGATAGCTTGCTAGCTAGATTTAAAGCTAGTAGACGCAAGCATCCCTTATGCGAGGGAACTATGACTATCAGCGACGGTATAAGAAAAGAACGAAAGGCCATGGCATCTGTGCGCGAACGTGCAGACTTTATCATTGACACGTCGCAAATGGACAGCCGTGAGTTGCGTCGCGAGATACGAGAGTTTTATTCGCAGGAAACTAGTCGTGAAGCCCTTAATGTCTCGGTATTCTCGTTTGGTTTTAAACACCACACTCCAACCGACGCCGATATGCTTATAGATGTGCGATTTCTTCCCAACCCCTACTATGATGATCGTTTGCGGCTGCTTACAGGTTTAAGCGCGCCAGTTCGCGATTTTGTTTTAAACAAAGCCGAGACCAAGAATTTCTTAGAAGCATGGCGCAATTTGCTTAGTGTGATTATGCCTGGTTATGTTAATGAGGGCAAGCGCTATCTTTCTATAGGTATTGGCTGCACTGGTGGCCAGCATCGCAGTGTTGTTTTGGCTACAGAAACGGGAGCGTATCTTAAGTTGCTTGGCTATCAGACTTTGGTAACACATCGCGACCTAAAAAATGCGCAAACTAAGGTGGATAAATGAGTGGTAGTTTAAACTACAACGCCGTAGTTATAGGTGGAGGAACCGGAACACAAGCTAGCATACGAGCATGCTTGCAAGCTAGCTTTAATACCACAGCTGTAGTCGCCATGGCCGATGACGGTGGATCTTCAGGCATGCTGCGAATGCATGGTACTAAAAGTCAGCCATGTTTGCCTCCCGGCGACATTCGCAATTGCCTAACTGCAATGGCTGCATCCGAGCAGGATCCATGGGTGATGACATTTAGACAGCGCTTAAAACATTTGCATAACCACAGCCTTGGCAATCTGATTATTCAATCTTTATGCGAGCAGACGGGTTCATTTGTAGAAGCCATCGCTTTGTGCGAACAGCTATTAGGCTGCAAAGGTAAAGTGCTGCCATCTACGCTATGCGATATTAATCTGCGTGGTTTTACGCGTGACGGGCGCGTGATCGAGGGGCAAAGCGCAATTTGTGCTTCTGGCACTGCCTTGCAGTCTGTAGAGCTTTTTTCTGGTGATTATCAAGCGAAAGAAGCTTCGCAACGTTGCACTTCTCAACATAATACTTCGCAACATAATTCTTTTGCACACAATACGCATGAAAATAATGCTTTCAGAGATGACGATTTTGGGCGCACCTTAACGCAAAATTCAGTTGCGCAAAATTCCTGTAAGCCAATTACTGCGTATAGGCCGGCGCTTGACGCTATTAAGTCTGCTGATATTATAGTTTTAGGCCCAGGCTCGTTATTCACATCTATTATTGCGACACTTCAGGTGCCGGGAATTTTAGATGCCATAAATAATAGCAAGGCAGTGTGCGCTTATATTGCGCCGCTCACAGACTCTCAGGGCGAGACTTGGGGGCTTTCTTTGCCAGAGCTAGTGCAGGCGTTAAAGGAAAGCGGGCTTTCTAAGCACCGTCTAGATGTGCTAATCGCTCACGATAAGCGAGTTCCATGTCGCAGTGGCAATGTAACTGCTGCGTTTAAAGCGGTAGTAAGTCGCGAGAATCAGGTCTCTTTAGATAGCAAGCTAACAAAAAAGATAGATTCCGCGAATGGCAATACTCATGTCATGACAATCAGCGATAATGATATGTTACGCTTACAAACACTTGTGCCCAAGGTTTTTGTTAGGCGACTTATTAAAGAAAATGATTCAGCAGACCAACCCAGACATGATGTTTTGGCATTGGCGCGTTTGCTTTTGGAGGTGGCAAAAGATTGTCGTTTACAGCCGAGGTAAAAGATGAACTGGCACGTATTATGCCAGAACATGAGCCTTGCCGTAAGGCAGAGCTCAGTGCCTTGGTGCGAATAGATGGTCAGATTCTTGGCAGATATCGTTTAGAGATTGCCATAGATACAGCCATCGTCGCTCGTATCGTGGTCGCACTTATCCACAGTGTTTACCGTTTAAAGACAGAGGTCACCACGCGCCGTTCGGTTTTACACAACAACTTTAACTATCTAATTACAATTCCGGCTCAGCGCGGCTCAGAAGAAGCTGTTCGCGATTTAGGGATCCTAGGTAGCGATGGGTTAGAGCTTGGCATTGCGCCACAACTTGTAACCAGACATTGTTGCCTTGCATCTTATCTTCGTGGAATCTTTCTTAGTGGAGGCTTTATTGCCAACCCTCGCCGCGACACTCACTTCGAGCTTAGCTGTGGGCACGAAGCGCTTGCCAATGGCGTAGTTGCTCTTTTAACCAGCTGCGAGATAAAGGCCAAGGCTGTCAACCGTAGAAATAGCTGGATAGTATACATTAAAGATAGCGAATCTATAGTCGAGTTCCTTGCTTTAGTGGGTGCGCATAAGGCTGTTTTAGACATCGAGAACGTGCGCATCACCAAATCTATACGCAACGACGAAAACCGCCGTGTGAATGCCGAGATTGCCAATCAGCTGAAGTCTGTGGAGGCGTCGCTTTCGCAAGTGCGTACGATTCAAACACTGGTGCAGGAGCGCGGCATAAAGTCTTTGCCTCCGGCACTGCGCGAATTAGCGACGCTTAGGCTGGCGCATCCAGATGTCTCGCTAAAGGAACTTGGCGAGCTAGCAAAGCCGCCGCTCTCTAAAGGTGCTGTTTACCATAGGGTACGTCGCATCGAGGCCATTGCGCGACAGCTGGCTTTGACAGCAGATGATTCTAAAAATGATTCCCGGAAGAACCCCGATGTTGCGACCGCTTCTAATGCCCGGAAGAACTCCGGCGTTGCGACCGCTTCTAATGTTGAGAAGAACTCCGGCGTTGCGACCGCTTCTAATGCCCGGAAAAACTCTGGTGTCGCGACCGCTTCTAATGCCCGGAAAAACTCCGACACGACAGCTGTTGCTCGTGAACGGGCTAGCAGCCTGCCGCTAGTTGCAAATCACGCAGAGGCAACCAACGCACGAGTTGTCAGAGTGCCGCTAGTTGTAAATCATGCAGAGGCACCCAACGAGTTGCCAGATGCAACCAATATAAAGACAACCAATGTAAAGGAGGCAAACGACACAGTTGCAGCTGCCAAAACGCCTTTGTTTTCTCAACCTACCGAAAATGACATACTGCTTAGCAGAGCCGATGCCAGTTTAGGTGAAAAAATGACGCGCGAGCAGTTATAGTTTTACATAGATTTAATATTTGTTTTAGGGTTAAGGCATTGGGTTGAGTTTATGACTTATGACACTTTTATTCAAACTGAGGCTAGAACTAAAATTGGTACTTTTGTTAGTACTGTAGTTTACATTGCTATTTAGCACTGAAATTTGACACTGGAATTTGACACTGGTATTAGACACGAAAGGAGCGCTATGGCTATCAGAGTAGGAATCAACGGTTTTGGTAGGATTGGGCGTTTGGTGTATCGTGCCATGCACGCAGACCCTGACATCGAGGTTGTTGCTATAAATGCTTCGGGTGAGGCGGACACCTTAGCTTACTTGCTAAAGTACGATTCCAGCCAGCGCAGCTGCTTTGCAGATGTTCACGCTGATGGCGACCAAATTTTTGTGGACGGCAAATCTTTTAAGTTGCTATGCGATCGCGACCCAGCCAATCTGCCATGGGGCGATCTTGGAGTAGACATCGTTGCCGAATCTACAGGTTCATTTAATGATGGCTTTAAGGCACACGCACATATAGATGCTGGAGCAAAGAAAGTAATTATCACCGCGCCCGCAAAAAACGAAGATATTACCATAGTTATGGGTGTTAATGACAAGAAGTACGATGCAGCGCAGCATCATGTAATTTCTAATGCTTCTTGTACCACTAATTGTTTGGCTCCGGTAGCAAAGGTCCTTCTAGACGAATTTGGCATCAAGCGCGGTGTAATGAATACTATACACGCCTACACCAACGATCAGCGCTTACTAGATAATAAACATAAAGATTTACGTCGCGGGCGTGCTGCCGCTCTCTCTATGATTCCTACAACTACTGGTGCGGCTAAGGCGGTTGCCTTGGTGCTTCCAGAGCTAGCGGGTAAATTGGATGGCATGGCCACACGTGTTCCTACGCCAGATGGCTCTTTAGTAGATCTTTCTGTAGAACTAGAACGCGACACAACAGTTGAAGAAATTAATGCCGCCATGGCTGCCGCTGCCGCAGGTTCGCTTCAAGGTATACTGCAATATGTTACCGATCCCATAGTTTCTACCGACGTCATTGGCAGCACTTACTCTTCGCTTTTCGATTCCGGCTTAACTATGGTCTTAGGAGGTAGTGGCAATTTTGCCAAGCTCTTTAGTTGGTATGATAACGAGATGGGATATTCTTCACGTGTTAAAGATTTGGCAAAGATTTTGCTTTAACATGCTAAGAATTGTTGCTGTGAGTAAAGCAGCAAAAGAAAAGCCTTGCATGATAGCATTGGCTGCAACGCTGCGACACCTGACGCTAGAGCGTAGTGCTGCAAAAGAAAAGCCTTGCATGATAGCTGTATAAAAAAGCTGTATAAAAAGGAGAAATAATGCGTTCTATTCGCGAAGCTGAAGTAGCTGGTAAGAGAGTGTTGGTGCGCGTGGACTTTAATGTTCCACTGGCAGATGGCACAGTTACAGATGATACTCGCATACGAGCAGTATTACCTACGATTAATTATCTTATAGATGCAGGCGCTACGCCTATTCTCATGAGTCATCTTGGCCGTCCGGCGGGCACTGGTTACGAGAAAGGATTTTCGCTTGCACCTGTAGCTCGCGTGCTTTCGCGACTGCTTGGACGTGAAGTGCACTACCTTGGCAATGTTTGCTTTCAGGACTCGCTTGATAAGCTTAAATCGCTGCCCGCTGGCGAGGTGGCTATGCTCGAGAACTTACGTTTTGATCCTAGGGATAAAAACAATGATCCCTCTCTGGCGCAAGAACTAGCGACTTTGGCGGATATTTATGTAAATGATGCCTTTGGTGCGGCGCATCGCGCACATGCCTCTGTTGTTGGTGTGCCTAAACTTTTGCCTAGTTATGCTGGACTATTGCTGCAAAAGGAGCTGGATACTTTAACGGGTATGCTAAAAGAACCAGCGCGACCTTTTGTGGCAGTGCTAGGTGGCTCTAAAGTCTCAGATAAAATTAAGGTAATAGATTCTTTGCTAGATGTTGCCGATTGCATTATTATTGGTGGAGCGATGTGCTTCACTTTTCTTGCAGCAGAAGGCTATCAAACCGGCAGTTCGCTTAAAGAAGACGATTGGCTACAACATGCCGCTAATTTACGCAAGAGTGCTGCCCAAAAGGGTGTGCGCTTTCTTTTGCCCACAGATGTAGTAGCCGCAACACACTTAGACGAGAGTGCAGCTTGTTCTGTTTATGGTATAGACGAAATCCCAGCAAACATGATGGGCTTAGACATAGGCCCTGTAACAGCTGAGGCCTATGCAAACGCCATTGCCGCGGCACAAACTGTATACTGGAATGGTCCCATGGGTGTTTTTGAACTTAAGCCCTTTGCGGCAGGTACTTTACGTGTGGCAAAGGCAGTTGCCGCCAACAAACAGGCAACTACAATTATTGGTGGAGGCGATTCTGTTGCTGCCATAAAGAAGTTTGGTTTAGCAGAAGAAGTGAGCTTTATTTCTACAGGAGGTGGCGCCAGCATGCAACTTGTAGAGGGTGTGCCTTTGCCAGGTGTAGAGGCACTACGTTGTGCAAAAGAAGAATAAAATAGTGCCGGAGATGGCGATGCTCTTATAGCGAATTCGTCTGGCACTAAGCTTGAGAGCTTTGCATTAATGTAGCGTCAGAGACGAAAATGCTTTTACAACGAAGTTGTGCCACTTAAGTGAGGAGAATTGGAGCCAAAATGACTAGAAGACCTTTAATTGTTGGTAACTGGAAGATGAACATGAACGTAGCTCAGGCTACAGCATTAGCACAAGATATTTCTTATGAGTACGATCGTGATTTTGAGGATGTAGATGTTGTGCTGTGCCCTCCGTTTACCGATTTGCGCAGTGTGCGCGTTACCTTAGGTTTCGACAAATCGCCAATTATGCTTGGGGCACAAAATGTTTATTGGCAACCGTCCGGTGCTTTTACCGGCGAGATTTCTGCAGAGATGCTAAAAGAGATTGGTTGCAATTATTGCATTATTGGTCACTCTGAACGTCGGGAGCATTTTGGCGAGACCGATGAGACTGTCAATCTTAAGGCTCGCGCCCTTATTGCCCAAGGCATTGCTCCTATCATCTGTTGTGGCGAAAATTTAGCAACACGTGACGCTAAACAAACAATAGGTCACATAACCTCCCAGGTAACCACGGCACTTCTTAACATTTCTGCCGCAGAGCTTAAAGATGTTGTTATTGCCTATGAGCCAATTTGGGCTATAGGTACGGGACTTGCGGCCTTACCAGAGCAAGCCGAAGATGTTTGTGCTTCTATTCGAGAAACACTTGCCGATATCTACGGCGCGACTTTTGCTAGCAAAACGCGTATACTTTACGGAGGTTCTATGAAGCCTTCTAACGTTGCCCAATTTGCACCCATGCCTAATATAGATGGTGGCTTAATAGGAACTGCGGCATTGGTAGCAGGTGATTTCATGAGCTTAGTTAAGGCTTTTTTGTAATTGCGTATAATGTTTTACAAACACTACTAATTACCTTTAATTATTACCTTTAAATAACCACCTTTACGATTGGAGTAGCATAGTATACATGCCGGCGCATCTGGACATACCTATTTCAGAATCAACTAAAGTTGCCGCAAACAACAGTAGTGCCATGCGTGTGCCGGCGCTTTTGGCAATACTGGATGGAGTAGGCATTCGCGAGCCTTCAACAGATAATGCTGTTACCTGTGCAAATGCACCATTTTTGCATGAATTGTTTAGTGATGATAGGTTTCCATGTTGTCAGCTTGTTGCTTCTGGACGCGATGTCGGTTTGCCCGATTGCCAGATGGGCAATTCAGAGGTAGGGCACCTAAATATTGGTGCTGGTCGCATTGTAAATCAGGAGTTAACACGAATCGATCTTGCCATAGAAGACAAAAGTCTGCTAAATAACTCTGAGCTTCTTGCAGCTTTTGCTAGTGCCAAAGATGGGGGAGGCACAGTTCATTTTATGGGCTTAGTTAGTGATGGCGGCGTTCATAGCATGCTAGCACACTTGCAAGCTATTATATTAATGGCAGCTCAGAATGGCTGCATGCGTTTGCGTATACATGCATTTTTAGATGGACGCGATGTTGCGCCTACTTCAGGAAGCACATATATTAAGCAGCTTGAAGATTTCTGTACGCAGGCGACAGCTAAGCATTTGGGCTTAGATCTGCGCATTGGTTCTGTTATGGGACGTTTTTGGGCAATGGATCGTGACAAGCGCTGGGAGCGTATTAAGCGCGCTTGGCGCTGCATCGTTGTGCCTTACGAACCTGATGTGAAAGATGTTTTCTCAACATCATCTGCAAGTTTTTTAGTAGACGAAAGTTATGCCAAAGGCGTTACCGATGAATTCATGGAGCCAGTTGCCATTGGTAACGATGGGCTGCGTGATGGCGATACAGTTGTCTTTTTTAATTTTCGTCCAGACCGCGCGCGCGAGCTAACACGTGCCTTAACGGATCCTGATTTTGGCAATTATGCCTTTGAGCGTTCCATCTTTCCTAAGTTGCATTTTGTGCAAATGACCGAGTACGACCCAATATTTGCTAGCTTTGGCGTACGCACTGCGTTTGCAAAAAGCTATCTTAATAACACACTAGCAGACTATTTGGCTAGCGTAAAGTTGCGCCAGCTGCATATCGCCGAGACAGAAAAGTACGCGCATGTGACATTCTTTTTAAATGGCGGTGTCGAAGCTCCCAAGCCAAACGAGCAGCGCATACTTGTACCTAGTCCGAAGGTCGCTACATATGACCAAAAGCCGCAAATGAGTGCGCCAGAAGTTACCTCAGCCCTGCTAGAAGCCATAAAAACAGATGCCGCCGATGTTTACATTGTAAACTATGCCAACGGCGACATGGTGGGGCACACCGGTGATTTTAATGCTGCCAAACAGGCAATAGAGGCTGTAGATAAAGGCTTAAAGCAGGTTGTAGATTCCATTTTGGCCAAAGGAGGCGTTGCGCTAATAACGGCCGATCATGGCAATGCCGAACAGATGCAAGATGCTAATGGCAATCCTTGGACGGCACACACAACATCTCCTGTTCCCTTAGCTTTGGTTGTTTCGCAAAAAGAAGAATATAATGTAGAGAAGTGCAACTCTCGTCTAATGTTTGACCTTAGACGAGACGTTAATGCTCGCTTATCTGACATTGCTCCCACTTTTGTAGATTTAATAGGCTTGCCTATTCCACCGGAATGGACGGGGAAATCCTTGCTTGTTCAGTCGTGCTAGAAATAGCAAAATCATGCACGTATAGTTATGGTTTAATGCAGAACATGGCATAGAGCGAAACGCTTATATGCATTCACCTGTGTTTAAGTTATTAAAAGCGAACTTAGCTTTACACTTGTTCTAGTGATTTTGCTAACGCTAATGCCCACACTGAGGCCATACGTTAACTAACTTTAATTTAACCTTACGTTTATGTTTGCAAGTTGAGCGCTTGGCGATTTGTGCGCATTTTTATAAAAAAATCTGCTAGACTATCTTAGTGCGTGATTTGCTGTAGATTTTGTTGCAGCATCACCATAAATGATATGCGCGATTAGCTCAGGGGGACGAGCACTACCTTGACACGGTAGGGGTCATTGGTTCAAATCCAATATCGCGCACCATAAATATTTAGGTCAAGGTCACAAAGTTGGCTTTGGCCTTTTTTAATGACCATTCTGTTCACAGTGTTTGCGCGGGAGCAGTTTTGCCTGTGGTTTGGGTAATAAATGTGAGCTCTCATTTTTATTGCTAATGAGTTTTTATAGTTGCAATCTTAAAGAAATCATACAGCAGAGAAAATAGTTTGGTCTTAAATAACACTAGCAGATTATAAAAATCGCAATCTCCACGGAATCCTTACAGCATGGCTATTGACTATTGTGCAGCTTTATAGCGTATTCTGTATACATCGCGAAACGCACTGCAAAACAGTTTTTAAGACAGAGCGAAACAGATTGCTAAGCAAGTCATAAAACTCATCGCGAAACGCACTATAAAAATATGTGCATAGTACATTTTAAACACCATATCCAGAGCCCCGCTCCCTCCCTCAAAATTTGTGGGCTCTTTTCTCAAGCGAGAAGCGACCACCACCCTCCCTCCCTCCCTCCCTCCTTTGGTCGCTTCTCTTTTTTTTGTTCAATCGACGGCATATTAACCATACTATGCAAACTATAAAGCAAGGATTAGCTTGTAAGAAATTATGACACTGCGATGTGTCTTACCATGTAATGTGTCATGGTTTTGCAATGAGGCTGAAATCATGTATTTGTGCGTTGCCCTTATTAAGACGTCTAAGACAAGAGAAACCTGAGCTCATCGCGTGGAAAGACGATGCAGACCGTGGTGCCTGTTTCAGTTTCTGTATCTGATTTTACGAATATTTTAAGTCCCATTTTTTCGCAGAGGCGCTTACAAAGATATAGGCCCATACCTGTAGAGTATTGATTACTTCTACCATTTGTACCAGTGAATCCCTTCTGAAAAACCCTTTTTAAATCTTCGGGTGGAATACCAATACCGTTATCATGAACATATAAACATATGCTAGAATAATCGTATAGTTCTATGCTATCAAAAACACGAGCAGAAAAAGTCAGACAGCAAACCGCTTTTCCTTGTTTGCGGTATTTGATGGCATTGTTAATTATCTGCCCAAGGATAAAGCTCAGCCACTTATGGTCGCCTAGTACAACATAGTCGTTGGGGATTTCGCTAATGTTAACAGAAACTTGGCTGGCAATTAGCAGACGCGAGTGCTTTCGTAGTGTTAAACGAACAATATCTGCAAGTTTGTGCCTGCGTATAACATAGTCATTTTCTACTGCGGCACTGCGAGTGTAGTATAATGCCTGTTCTACGAAGTCTTCAATTCGCGCCAATTCATGTGAAATATTGTTGATAAGTGCCATGGTCTCACACGCTAATTCGTTTTCTGTCATATCATTTGCGTTGTTGTCTTGAGCACTAACGTTCACATTTTTCTCAAATTCGCGATTGTACTTTTTGGCACTATGTTCTTTAATTGTGGCAATGGAAGTATTGTTCTTGTTAAGATGTATGCTTGTTGCTATAGCGTCATCAGCATTTTGATATGCCGTATCGCACAAGGTGTTATGGCGAGCGTTTTCTAGTAGCAACAAGGCGGCGGCAATAGGTGTTTTAATCTCATGCACCCAAGTCTCTAGGTATTCGCGATATTCTTCGGTCACATGGCGGTATTTGGTAATGTTGTCATTCATGCTTTTTGTGGCAATGCGCAAGGCATCGTAGGCAATCTTTGCCTCTATAAAGTCTGGCTTTTGCATGATCTCGGTAATTAAAGTAGCATTCTGGTCGTTTTCTAGGCTGCGCACCAATTCGTAAAGATTGCTATAGAAGCGTCGCCTGCGCCAAAAGTCAAAGAGTGATGCGCTAGTAAAGAGAAGCAAAAGTGTAATGCAGGCAAAAAACATGGCGCTTATGTTATGGCCAAATGCCGCCAATAACAGGCAGACAAACAAAAGCGAAAGCATTAATGCGATAATCTGCGGCAGTCTGCCTTTAAGATACTGACTTAGATTCATTGTTTGTCGTCACCTTGTACCATGTAGCCAAGGCCACGGCGGGTAAGCAAGAAATCGTCGCTGACGCCAATAGAGGCAAGTGTAGTTCGCAGTCTATTAACGTTTACTGTTAGTGTGTTGTCGTCTATAAACTCATCAGATTGCCAAAGGTCATTTTGTAAGTTGGCACGCGAAACTATCCTGCCGTTGTTCTTTATTAGTAATGCTAAAATACGCAACTCATTTTTAGTTAGTTGGGCGCACTTGCCATTAAAACTAACTTCTGAGCGCAGTAAATCTAAGCTAACATTGTTACAGACAAGCGGTGCCTCTAAGCGTTCGGCATATGCACGCCTTAGGGCTGCTGCAATATGTGCCAAAAGAATTTGTGGGTCGTAAGGTTTTGCAATGAAGTCGTCGGCACCATGGTTTAGCGCTAAAAGCTCATTCATGTTGTCATCGCGACTGGTAACAACGATGATTGGCATGCTGCTTAGCTTGCGTATCTGTTCGCAAACAAGTTGTCCGTCTATTGTTGGTAATGTTAAGTCCAGCAGCAAAAGATCAGGTGTAGCCGCAAGCACATCAGTGACAATATTCGCGAAGTTGGTGCTGGATTTAGTTAAGTAACCATTGCGTTGTAATAATAATAATAGCTCATCGCGCATTGCCTTGTCGTCTTCAACAATATAAATCGTGAACACCAGATTTGCCTTTGCTTCCTGTTGTATTTTCTTAAGTTAGTTGTTGCGATGTTGTTTGCGGCTGTTTAGTAGTTAGTGGTTAGCTGTTAGTTAGTGGTTAGTTGTTAGCTGTTAGTTAGCGGTTAGTTGTTAGTGACAGGCCAGTGGTTAATGACTAGTTAGTGGCTAGTAGCTAGTAGAACTAACCACTAAACACTAACCACTAGCCACTAAACACTAAATGCTTGGCCACTAACCACTAGCCACTAACCACTAAATGCTTGGCCACTAACCACGAGTCACTAGCCACTAAGCACTAGCTAAAAACTATTTGTAGTGATGCGTAACCTACGCTTTCAACCGTTAAACTGTAATTTTACATGATTTTGGCGGTTTAGTGTTTGACTGTTTGCGTTGACACTGGTAAAGTATCTCGTTGCGCAAAAATACAGGTTCAAATAAGAAGAGGTAAGCGAATGTACGCAATCGTTGCTACTGGCGGCAAACAGTATAAGGTTCAAGTTGGCGATGTCTTCAGTGTAGAGAAGATAGATGCCGAGCTTGGCGATTTGGTGGCATTAGATGTAATCTTTGTCGCTGATGGCTCTAATGTAATCACTGAGGCCGACAAACTGTCTGTGGCTAAAGTTCATACCCAAGTGGTTGAGCATTATAAGGGCGAGAAAGCTCTGATATTTAAATTTAAGAAGCGTAAGGGCTACAAAAAACTGCGTGGTCATCGTCAACTGCTAACTAAGCTGGAAGTCGTTTCTATTGCTTTAGATGGCGTAGCTCCTAAGCTTGCCAAGAAGGCAGATATTAAGACCACAGATAAGCCTGCAAAAGACTCAGCGAAAGCTAGTGCTGAGGCTGCTTTGAACAAAGAGACCGTAGAGGACATCAAGGCGGTTGAAGCAAAAGAGGCAGCAGAAGATAATAAGACGACTGAAGCTTTCGATGACAAGCCAAAGCGTAAGCCAGCTGCCAAGAAAACAGAAGAGCCAAGCGAGTCTGTAGACAGCGAAGAGTTAGCCGAAGCTTCAGAATCTGTAGACAACGAAGAGTTAGCCGAAGCAAACATTAGTGAAACAAAGGATGGTGTAGAGGATGGCGCATAAGAAAGGTCTTGGTTCATCAAGAAATGGCCGCGACTCTAAGGCAAAACGCCTTGGTGTAAAACGCTTTGCGGGTGAGTCTGTAAAAACTGGTAATATTATCGTGCGTCAGCGCGGTACGCATATTCATCCTGGCGAAAATGTTGGGCGCGGCAGTGATGATACTTTGTTCGCACTAAAAGATGGCACCTTAGAATTTACTCATGGTGTTAAACGTAAGGTTCATGTGCGAGTTTAAGTTTTGCAGTCGCAATTGTTTAGTCGGAGATTATTAACTTCATTTGTTTAGCTGCAATCATTTAACTCATTCATTTAATTTCTGACGCTTAGCATGTGTTTTATATGTGATATGACGGCTCCTTGTAAGTTTAACGAGGAGCCGTCTTCTGTTATAGTTTGCAATATGAACAAACAAGACGATGATTCTGAAGTGCGAAATCAGATTTTAGGATCGCCTTTTGTTGTAACCTGCCGTAACCTGCTGTAGCTTGTTGTAGCCTGTTGTAATCTGCTGTAGCTTGTTGTAGCCTGTTATACTTGCTGTAACTTGTTATATTAAGCGAGCGGATAACTTCTTAACTATAAAGGAAAGCGATTAAGTGTTTATAGACCAAGTGCATATTTTTGTTAAGGCAGGCGATGGCGGCGCAGGCTGCATGTCGTTTCGTCGTGAGGCGCATGTGCCCAAAGGTGGTCCAGATGGCGGCGATGGCGGTCATGGCGGCAATGTAATCATCGAAGCAGATCAAGGCATATCATCACTAATAGACTATCGCTTTAAGCATCACTTTAAGGCTTGCAGGGGCACGCATGGTAAGGGCTCTAGAATGCATGGCGCTATGGGTGACGATCTTGTGCTTAAGGTGCCTTTGGGAACCCAGATACGAGCATACGATGAAGTAAATAAGCAATCCGGCGAGCTAATCGCTGACCTTACTTTAGATAAAGAGCAGGCGATAGTTGCTAAGGGAGGCGAAGGCGGCAAAGGCAATATACACTTTGTGACTTCTACGCGGCGCGCGCCGGCATTTGCCGAGCTTGGCGAGCCAGCCGAAGAGCGCTGGCTAGAGCTAGAGATGAAGCTAATGGCAGATGCCGCACTTATAGGCATGCCTAGTGTGGGCAAGTCGTCTCTTATTGCGAAAATGAGCGCAGCTCGTCCAAAGATTGCCGATTATCCATTTACAACGCTGGTGCCAAATTTGGGCATGGTGCATGGACGCGAGCATAATTTTGTTGTTGCCGACATTCCAGGCTTAATTCAGGGTGCTGCAAGTGGCAAAGGACTTGGGCATGAGTTTTTGCGTCATATAGAACGTACGGCTTTGCTTTTGCATGTCTTAGATGCCACAGGTGGATGGGAAGGACGCGACCCGGTTTCAGACTATGAAGACATTCGGACCGAGCTGAGTTTGTATGCTAGCGAGCTAGCATTACGTCCGCAAATAGTTGTTCTTAACAAGACCGATGTTATTAGTTCAGACGAGGTTAACTCTATCATGGCGCGCTTGCGCGCACGCTTGCGACGTGACGCTATAGAACAAGCAGGTGGAAATGAGTACGCTGATGACTTTCGCGAGCCTGTGCTCTTTGCTGTTTCTGCGGTAAGTGGGGCAGGCATAGACTCACTTATAGAGGCAACTGCTGCTGAGGTCTTTACTTTGCGAAGTAGAGCCGCCAAAGACTTAGAGGCACAGGCTGCAGACAGTTTGCAATACGAACGCATCTGGGAGCAACAGCGCAAGCAGCGCGACCGCGCATTTACCGTGCGCAACCTTGGCGCCAGAGTCTTTTTAGTGCAAGGTAAGGCTGTGGAACGTATGGTGATTCAGACCGAATGGGATAACGAGGAAGCTATAGCCTATTTGCAAAGACGACTTGAAAAAATAGGTGTCGAGAAGGCCTTGGTGTCTGCCGGGGCACGAACTGGTGACGAGATTCGCATTCTGGGACGTTCTTTTGCCTTTGAGACTGGTCTTATAGAGGATGATTTACTTGAAGACGACTTAGTGGAGAAGGAATTCTTGCCGGATGCTTTACCCGGGGATGATTTCTTAGGGGATGATTTGCTAGAATCTGGCTTGCTGGATGCAGACTCGCTAGAAGCTGTCTCGTTTGAAGCTGATTCACAGGAGGTTGGCTCATTGGAGGATGACAATCAAGAGGATGGCCGTTATGAACGCTAAGTCAAACAAGCGTATTGTGGTAAAGATTGGCACATCTACTTTAACCAACGAAAGTGGACATGTAGACACAATCTGGCTTCATGGCTTTGCCGGACAGATGATGCAGCTTAAAAATAGCGGTTACAAGCCAATTATAGTCTCATCTGGTGCTATAGGTTGTGGGCTGAGCAGCTTGGGCTTAACAAAGCGTCCTAAAGACATTCCAACCTTGCAGGCAGCTGCCGCGGTGGGTCAGATACAGATTAATCGCTATTATGCACAAGCACTTGAACCATTAGGGATTAACATTGCCCAGGTAC
>JAIRQA010000098.1 GCA_031256715.1 Coriobacteriales bacterium
AACACCGACAACCTTGTGGCCTTGCTCATGCTCAGATGCTCAGACAACAATCCGCAGCTGCCGGGAAGGCCAGCCAAAGAGAAGAAGGCGAAGATAAGAAGGGCGGCATGATGTAAAGGATTGGGGTTAAGTCTCTACCACACAAACTACCGAAGCCTCATATTTCATCACCATATGCGCCAAACACAAAAAATGCCTGTTTGGAAGGATTGTAGGGGACGCTGTCCACAGCGTCCCGCCTCCGCGAGTTGAACTATCTTGCTATGGAGCAATCATTAACGACATTCTTGTACAAAGCAATATGCCAAACATATCACTGGGGCAATTTGTGATAATGCCAAATCATGTTCATTTGGTGCTTGTTGTTTCAGGGATTGATGAGCGGGACGCTGTGGACAGCGTCCCCTACGATGGGAATGCAAGTAGAAAACAGTTCGGGGCTTATGCAAACGTGACGCTGTGGACGGGACGCTGTGGACAGCGTCCCCTACGAGGGAAATGCAATGAGAAAAAATCGGGATTATGCAAACGTGACGATGCAAACGGGACGCTGTGGACAGCGGCCCCTAGGGGGGCGTGAACAATAACTAGTGTTCGTTTGAGTGATCATTAGATATTTTTCAAGGCTTGTTTATTAAACTATTTTGTTGTAAAATTTGCAGCAGACTAAAGGAGGTCTTAGATGTTCACAATTGATAAGATTTCATCACTAAGAAATTACCAAGCTGTGCTTGATAAAGTAAAGCCTGGAAGCCCTGTGTTTTTAACAAAGAATGGAACCGGGCGCTATGCAATCGTTGACACCACTGAATATGATTACCTGTATCAATCTGCTTTCAAAGCGTTTTATAAAGAGCTTGACGAGAACAAAGCCGAAGCAGAGCGTGATGGTTGGGTCAGCGAAGATGCAATTCGGGAGCGCTTTGGAATAGCTACCAATGCATAGGTTTGTCTTTTCATTGGTAGGGTTTTAAGCGAGCTTGATTAGATTGGCATTTCTAAGAAGAATCCCTGAATGCCAGCTTACGCGCCGTTGCGCATTTGTCTTGTGGTGCGGGCACGTGTTTGTCAGCGGCGGCAATGCTGCCGAGCTTGATCAGATTTGATTTAGGCATAAGTGCATGAAAATTTAACAGTTTGTAATGGTGAGGAACTAAAACAAAATGAACACAGAGGGGACACAAAGCATAGAACGAACGCTAGATGTGCTAGAGGCGCTTTCTGACGCCAGACATGGCATGGGCGTAACCGAGCTTGCCAATCGTGTTGGACTGCACAAAAGCACTGCGCATCGCATTGTTTGTGCGCTTGCGCAGCGCGGCTATGTTACAAAGCGCCAAGACGATGGCCACTATCAAATTGGTATTAAGCTTATAGAGCTAGTAAGCTATTACATTAACAGTTTAGAGCTTCAAACCGAGGCGCGCCCTTTTGTTGCCCAGATAAGCACCGAGCTTGGACTTATTGGACATCTTGGTGTTTTAGAGGGTGATCAGGTTATTTACATAGAGCGCATGGACTTTCTTACCGGCAATAAACTTTATTCGCAGATTGGTCAGCGCGTACACGCCTACTGTTCTTCTTTGGGTAAGTGCCTGCTTTGTAAATTTAGTAAAGAGCAATTAGCGGTAACTATGAAAGATTGCAGCTTTAATCGCTTTACGCCCGCCACTATTAGCAGCTTAGATACGTTATGGGAAGAATTATTGCTTGTGCGCGAGCGCGGCTGGGCAATGGATAATATGGAGTACAGTAGCAATAGCCGCTGCATTGGTGCCCCTGTTTATGATTATCGTGGAGAAATAATCGCTGCCCTTAGCGCTAGCGGATCGCCAACCATGCTTACCTTAGAGCGTATAGACGAGGTAGCGGCCTGTGTGGTAGCTAAGGCCGCCGACCTCTCGCGCAATTTAGGCTATGTGCCTTAAAAGATGGGCATGAACACATGGGTGAAACAAGTGGGACGGACAGGGGGACGGTTCATCTGTCCGGGGCGGGGCGGACATGGGCGCGGACATGGGGGCGCGGACATGGGGACGGTTCATCTGTCTGACGGACAAGGGGACGGTTCATCTGTCTTGATTTGTTTATTGGTGGTGGACACAGGCGCGATGACAAACGAACAAAAGGTGGACAGATGAACCGTCCCCTTGTCCACATGTCCGCCCCCGCGCATCTGCGCATCTGCGCCTGTGTCCGCTAACCCCTCTACCCTCAACAGTTTGTGCGCGCCCAAGCTTTTCTCGACATAGTAAAATGCTAAGATATGCTAGCATACTATGGCGCTAGCTTACTAGCGTATAAGCAAGTTCTTAAGCACTATGGTCTTTACTCTTGTCATTTCTTCAAATGTAGAGAAAACGCCCTCTGTCCCAAGACCAGAGTACTTCCAGCCACCAAAGGGCATCTCGAAGGAACGGAAGAAGCTGGCGCCATTTATAACAGCACCACCAGCCTGCATAGCTTCTGCTACCGCCCATGCTCGTTTAAAGTCGCGCGAAAAAACACAGCTAGAGAGCCCAAACTTGCTTGAGTTAGCAATGGCAATTGCTTCTGCGTCGGTGTCAAAGCCAATAATGGGTACTACCGGCCCAAATATCTCCATGTCAATTGCGACATCGGCACTGGCAGGAACATCTACTAGCACAGTTGGTTCATAGTATGCTCCATTGCGTTTGCCGCCTAAGACGATGCGCCCGCCTTGCTCAACGGTTTTAAGAACCTGCTGCTCTACTTGAATGGCGGCTTTTTCGCTAATCAGGCAGCCAATTTCTGTTTCTTCTAGTGCCGGGTCGCCAAACTTTTGCTTGGCTATGCGCGCTATGGTCTTTTTGGCAAATTCTTCTTTAAGCGAGTTGTGCACGATGAAGCGCTTAGACGCGCAGCATACTTGTCCGGTATTATAGGTGCGTCCCCAGATTAGCTCTTCTACCGCAAGATCTATATCGGCGTCATCTAAAACGATGAAGGCATCATTGCCACCAAGCTCTAAAGCTGTCTTAGTTAAGGTTTTTGCAGCTATCTCTTGTGTGTTAATGCCAACCTCTGTAGAGCCTGTTAGGGTGATAAGTGACACACGAGGGTCGCTGACGGCTGCTTGTTTGGTGGCACCCGGTGCTGTTAAGCACTGAGCAACACCTGCGGGAACACCCGCCTCGGCCAAAAGCTCTGTTAAGCGCAGCAGCGTAAGTGGATTATCTGAGGATGGCAAAACAATTGCGGCGTTGCCCATCATTAGTGCCGGTGCAACCTTTTGATCAAAGAGGTCGCAGGGAAAGTTAAAGGGAATAATGCAAACAATGACGCCTACAGGCTCGCGAGTAATTATCTGCAGATTGGTTTCCTGCCCAGCTTCTGTGCCAGCAGGGATGACCGTCTCATAAAAATGCTTTGCGTGCTCTATAAATCCGGAAAAGCCGATGCGAATGTTGCCAATTTCTGCACGTGCTTCGCAAATGGGTTTGCCATTTTCTGCACAAAGCGTTTGCGCTAAACTTTCTGCGTTAAGATCTACAAGCTCTAAAAAGCGATAAAGTATCTGAGCGCGTTTGTTTATTGCAACTTTTGCCCATGACTTCTGAGCTTCTACAGCTGCGGTAATGGCGATATCTATGTCTTTAGCATTCGCACGAGGTACGCTATCTATCACTTTGCCTGTCGCTGGATTAATTACATCAAATGTCTCGCCAGAGACACTTTCTGCACGATTGCCGTTGATGAATAATTTCATGTTCTGTACTCCTTAATTGTTTTGTGTTTTGTTTATGTCAGGCAGACGCCTTAGTAAAGCTAGTAAACTAGTGCTAGTAAGCAAGTAAGCTAGTAAGCTAGTAAGCTAGTATAGTTGCCATTGCCGTTCTAGCTCGGCTTATGCAAATGCAGAAAACGAGAGCATTAGTCCGCCTGTTGAATTGTTGCCATCGTCTTCATAGCCGTATTCGCCAAAAGTGAACTCGGTGATAAACGGAGTGTCGCCTGCTGCCGCAATAATGTTTGCCGCTAGCTCTTCTCGACGATCACCTATGCCGGCAAGTCTGCCGCCGCAGTGAACCAGATGTAAGGCAGAGGCGGCAACCGGAAGTTTGGCTTTTGCGGCGGTAACGCCATCTTTTGCCGAAGCCAGAAGTTGCTCTATAGAGCCTTGCATCTGAATGACTGCAGTGTTTTCTGCAAGATTTGCTCCTATATTCATAGAGTAGTCATCGTTACCATTCATGGGATGACGGATGGCAACAAGATCGCCAAGCCTGTCTTTAACGCCTAGTGGCGCTGTAATCGTTGCTACTAGAAGGTTGCCGCCTAAAAGCGACTTAGGATCCTGACCTGTCCACTCGGCATACTTTTTTACTGCCGGCACACCATCAATCTCTACAAGAACACGGTTGTCGCGCACTTTGGTTATTACACCAACATTAGAGCTTTGTTCGTAGGCGCCAGTAAAGTAGTTAGCAAATGGCGCATCGCTATAAAAGAATGCCACAGCAACGCCATCGGCACAAATAAGGTTGTTGGTAAAAAGCAACCATTGCCCACTAATTGTATTGTCTGCCGCACTGCCGCCAAAGAAAGGCACGCGCCCAATAATATCTGTGATGCCTTTAAGATAAAACTCTTCTTCGCCTGGGGGTGCAACCATATAAAAGTAGTCAGGTGCATCAATTTTGCCGCTAGTGCACTTTCCTGCTGCAGCGAGGGCATCAAGCGCAACTTGGCGTCCGGTTGCACGAGCGTCGCCATTAAGCTTTGCCAATCCCGCAACGCCTATAGAGCTAAGTTTTGGTTTAGCTATATCCGCGTCTTCGTTATCTAAAGCGCCAGTTGCATTGTTGATACCTAGGTTGTTGGCAGCGCAGTTAGAAATTGCCATAACACCAACAAAGCCATCTTCTGAGGCAATGAAACCCCGTGGTGTGATGATGCCGTTAAATGATGTGTTGCCAATAAGTGGCACCCCTGGCAACTCTTCTGCGATACCTTGCAATAGCTCTTGTTGGTTATAGTCTACACTGCTATAAACAAATGCGAGCTTGATATCTGAAAGTCCCTCTGCTGCCACCTTTGCCGCCGCCGCGCCTGCGCGAGCTGCGTCTGCCAAGATACTTTCGCCTATATTTGCTTTCATTTTTTTACCACCTCTCATGTTGCGTCATATTGTAATAGGTGAAACTTCATTAAAGTTAATGGTAGTCATTGTGCTTGCTTATGTACAGTTAGGGTGTGCCATGAGTTGGGAAGGTGGTTTCATAATATGAAACACTTTGAAATGTGCTTAATGCATGTAAGTGTCAGAAAATGATTCGAGTTGTGGAGAAGTACACCGAAGCATCAAGGGCATCGCAAAGCGCACTGAGGCGTGCAGAAGCATAACGGGGCATTGTAAAGCGCGCTGAGGCGTGCAGAAGTGCACCTAAGTAGCAAGCGGCATAGTAAAGCTCGCAGAGGCGTGCAGAAGTGCACCGAAGTAGCAAGCGGCATTGTAAAGCGCGCTGAGTCGTGCAGAAGCAAGCTAAGACGAATAGCAAAATACCATGCATCGCTATAAACAATTATTTAGCGGCTACGTCGGTTTGCGGGCGGATGATATCCGCCCCTACAATAGCCGATTCCCCCGTAGGGGCGGATACCATCCGCCCGTCAAGCGCCGCCCCGTCCGTGGGGGTGGATACTATCCGCCCGCCAATGTCGCCCGTAGGGGCGGATACCATCCGCCCGTCCACATCGGCAACGGATAGCTCGCCCGACACGAGGCGGGCAGTGGCGGGTCTGAGGTGGGCATACCTGAGGCGGGTGTATGACGAGCATAGTGCGCGTAGCCGACACCTTGTCTGCCCGCAAACCGATTGTGCCACCACCTCGTCTGACCGCAAACCGGTTGTGCCGACACCTCGTCTGCCCGCAAACCGATTGTGCCGCCACCTCACCCACCCAACCCCACAACCTCTTAGACTAAAGCTTAACCTGCTCTATTAAATCCAGTAATTCCTGTCGCGAGTGTATGCCAAGCTTCTGATAAATATTATTGATGTGAGCCTTGGCGGTATAGTGCGATATCACTAGCTTTTCTTGCACGTAAACTGTATTGCGTCCTTTAGAAAGCAACTCTAAGACCTCTGCCTGACGCTTAGAAAGACCAAAACTTTTAGATACTTCGGCGCAACGTTCGTCCCAGAGGTCTCGCTTGGGAGCAGAAGCATCGGCATTTGCAGTATCGCAATCTGCATCTAAAACATCGCTTGATATTGGGTAGTGATCTTCTAACACAAAGGTAGACGCAATAATAAAGACCAACATAAGTGCGCAAAAAGCAAGGATTGTTCCCGTGCCTTCGCCTTTAGACAAAGGTTCACTAAAGGCAATTGCCGCAAAGATGTATCCAAATATTACGCCCAAAATATTAAAGGCTCTGCCATAGGCAAAGACACGAATGGGAGAGAGTTCAAAAACTCGCACGCAAAGCGATATCGCCGAGTAGTTGGTAACAAGCGAAAGAATAAAAACAGTGAAGAGCAAAAAGATAACAATGGCTTGAGCAATTCCATCTAAAAATGAAAGCGGAAAGACCGTTGTGGCTGCTAAAGGCAAGAAGAGTTTAAGTTGCATCTTAGAGCTTAGCCACCGCGTGTAGCGAGTGTCTAAGATAATAATAAAGCATGATAGCATGCTAGCAAAGCCAATACATATTATATTCATAGGATAGCTTAGATTATTCAGAGCACACCAGATACCTATGCCCAGACAGGGAGTATAGGTAAGAGTGTCTGCCACTAGCCGCCAATTGATAGGGTCTTTTTCATCGGATTCTTTAGAGAAAACAACTATCAGTGCTCTTTCGCGGCCGATAATTTGGCGCCGCGAACGTAGCGAGAGAATAAAAAACACTGAAGCAAGAATAGGCAACAAGGCCGTAAAAATAATTGCCGCATAAGTAATAGTAGAGACAACAAATATGTAAATGGCAGCGCCGGCAATCAGAACGGCAGCGATGAAGAACGTCACCTGGCGATCTTCAAACGTTATTAAGAGCGTGCTATAAAGCAAGAGCAGGGCAGCGTAGCCCAAACCGCTAAGCAGCCAAAGCGTAAAGCTAAGCCAAAAAGGCGCATCAAAAAGAGCAGTTGCTAGTGAGTTAAGACCCGCAAGAGGACAGGTGCAAATAGCTAACGTTAAAAGTAAGTTTTTTCCTTTGTTGGTAGAAAGAAAATCCGACATACACCAGGCAATAGCTAAGGCTAGTGCGGTCATGGCAATCATTGGAGCTTGCGCGGCAATCTCACCAAGACCAGCACCAAGACCAGTGCCAAGACCAGCACCAATACTAGCATCTAGATTAAAGTTAGCATTGCTATTAAAAGAAATGCTTTGAAAGGCACCCAAAACCTCATTTACATGGGATTGCTTGGGACTAAAATAGACAATGAAAAGCCACGCGGCATAAAATGACATACCAAAGAAACCAAAAAAGTGATAGGAGTTAACGCGCCAACCCTGCTTAGATGCACCACCTTGCGTACATTTAGACTCATCGACAGGCGTGTCTATAGACTCTTTTAGCCCAGCACTTGATGCGCTCCTTGGCAAATCACTAGAAGTACTTCTTGTGGCATCGTCTAAGTTATCATCAAGTTGCTTTTCTAGTGGGGTGCCAACCATGCCTGTGCGTCTTATTAAACCATCACTCATCGTCAACCTCAACTTTCTCTAACATGTTGATAAGATCTTGGCGCGAGTGTACACCAGTTTTTTGATAGATATGATAGATATGTGCCTTGGCAGTATGCCTTGAAACAACTAATTCGTTTTGAATATATTCTGCGTTGCGTCCCTTCGCCAATAAAAATAGCACTTCAGTCTCTTTTTGTGAAAGCCCAAATTTGGCTGACAGTGCCTTCACACGTTTACTCCAAATGCCTTGTCCGGCAAGTGGCTCGTCTTCTGGCACCAATAAGTAGGTAGTAAGCGCATGTGGATCACTTGTAGGTAGATGATGTTCTTTAGGGGCTAACTTAGGTTTTTGTGCTAGCCTACTACGCTTGTCTACAGGATAATGATCCTCAAAAACAAAAGAGGCTCCTATGGCAAAGATACCCAAAAGACAAAGTAGAAAGAAAATCTGCTGATTAAAACCGATTAAAAAATTCGCATCGTGCATATTGCTATTTTCGGTGCTACTAAGAAATAGATTGTGTGGCGCGAAGAATGCCAGATAGCATAAAACACAGCCAATTAGAAATCCGCAGGCGTTGCCAGCTCTACCAAAACCAAAGACCCGTATGGGGTTAAGGCGGTCGATGCGTACGTGTTCGGCAATAGCAGTAAGATTGATGATAAATACAACCATAAAAAAGCCAAGCAATACAGATAGTCCAAATATTTGAATATACCCAAAAGCACTACCAGAGAAAAACAATGGAGCTATAGTAACGATGACAACCGGCATATGCAATTTACTTAATGTGGTCTCGGTAATCAGGGAGTGGTGTGTTGTGTCCCAAATCACAATTATGCTTGCGCTGATAACCGCAATTGCTGCCAAAATAATAGCAAAAATTCCTGTGCTTGAGCTAGCTAAAAAGCAAACTGCAAATCCTATCGCCATGCTATAAAGCATGACCGAGACAATGGATTTCTTATGAATATTAAAGCGCTTGTCTGAAGCTATTGCCTTTACCTGAAGAGCTTTAGGTGGTTCTAATTGTGGCAGGATGCAGCTTATTGGTAGAGGTATTCTGGTTGCGTTTGCGCCAACACTTGCACCAACACTTGCGCCATCAGGGCGACATCGTGCAAATGTCGCAGTTATAGATGCAAATGAAATCATAGACAGCCAAGCCAAAGAGAGTGTAATTAATGCTGCGGCTAAAGAAATTAAAAACGACATAATAAGCGTAAGGCACGCAGCTGCACCAACAGAGATTGCGCAAAAAAGTAAGATTCGTTGTTCGCCAATGGCACATAGAAAGCTGCTCCAAAGCAAAGCCATAAGACCTTGAGATAGACCCATTAGGCAAAAGGCAAGAAAAAGTATGGCAATTGCGAATGGGTAAGTAAGCTCTAAGGTGTCCGAGTTTAGCCAGACTAATAGCAAAACTCCAACACAGCTTGATGACAAACTACCTAAAACCGTAAAAAGCGTGCCATGTCGCGAACTAAGTTTGTCTGAGAGGCGCCAGCAAACAAGAAGTGTTGCCAAAAGCGAAACAATTAGAGGAATTCTGATAAGGTATTGCTGTATTCCTAGCGTAATCAAAGCGTTTGCAGGCGCAAAGGCAGGCGAAATTAGCACCATAAATGTCCAGGTCATGTAGAGCGTAAAGCCAAGCAAACCAAAAACTATGGGCTTGCTAACTTCTACTGTGCCATTGTCTGCAATACTGCGTGTGAAGAAACCAGCTTTCTTGCTTTTATTTACTTTTTGGTTTATGCCATCGTTCCACGTGTTTGTTTGCATGCAAGGATAATGTTCGTTGTTGATAAGTGTTCTTAACAATGTTTACTCCCAAACCTCTAACAATTAGCTGCTTATAATTGTTCCTGACTTAACGCTGGCCTAACGCTAACGCTTAACGACACTTAACGACGCTCAACGACACTTAACGACGCCTGACACGCGTTTAACGCTAACGCTTAAAGACACTTAACACAGCGTTAACGCTTAACGTAACGTAATGCTATTATGCTATTATGCTACTGTGCAAACTTGCTACTGTGCTTTTGAGCAGTACGTATTGACACCTCTGAGGATCTTCGGTAATATAAACCTTCTTGGAGGAAATCTTCTTGTCATGATATCAGAAAGAAGTGCGAAAAACTACGTCCGTCGCTTTACCCCGCATTAACAAAAAACGAAAGCAACAATCAAGAGTAATGAAAGGGAATATATGACTAAGAGCAATAACATGAGTCAAACTCGTAGAGATTTCATTAAGACCGCCGCCTTAGGTGCAAGCGCCGCCGTAGGTGCAAGTCTTTGGGGGGGCTGCTCTTCATCTACTAACCCAGCGCAAGCTGGTGCAGACCATACAGCGCAAGGCAATGGTTTCGTGGGCTATGGAACAGGCGCTAAAGGAGACCTATCTGCGCTGGTTGTTATAGAAGACGGTGCCATTAAAAGCGTCGCTCCCGGGCCAAACCTAGAAAGCCAAGGTCCAGGCGAAACCGCGTTTAAGTTGCTCTCGCAAAGGGTTGTTGATGCCCAGTCTATTAATGTCGATGCCATATCAGGAGCCACGCTTACCAGCTTGGGGTACCTTTCGGCAATTAAAGAGGCCGTAGAGTCTGCGGGCATGACTGAAGCGTTTGACACACCGGTTGCTTCTGAAGTCGTCAAGCGCGAAGATGCAGAATACGATGTTGTGGTCGTAGGCGCTGGCGGCGCTGGTCTCATGGCTGCCATGACATTGATCTATCCAAATTATGATAACGTTAAATCAGAGATCAAAGTTATTGTGCTAGAAAAGCTTGACATTGTTGGCGGATCGACCAGCCTCTCGTACGGCGGTTGTGCGGTTGGCGATGGCTTACAAGCGAATGACACAATGGGGTATCATGTCACGCCGGAAGAGATGGTTGATCTACTTAGGAAGCGCAACTCCGATGGCGTTAATGAGCCTTTAGCCAAAGCGATTTTTACCAAGTCGCCCGATACCGTCGCTCGCATTAGTGCCTTTGGAGGGCCTTATGCAACAAGTTATACTGGCAGCGTTAAGAAATACAGCGGCTACACCTACCTTCAAATGGATGCAAACCTTAACATTTTATTAAGCGAGGTTGACAAAGCTGGTTTGGGCATGTACTCAAACCAGGGCGGCTTTGCTTTGGCTCACTTTTTAGAGACAAAAGTACGGCAATCCGGTTGCGAGATACGCACGGGAGCTAAGGCTGCTAAATTGCTCGCGCAAGGCAATAAGGTTTTGGGAGTACACGTTATAGAAGGTACAACAGAATATGACCTGAAGGCCAAAAAAGTCATTTTAGCTTGCGGTGGCTTTACGCAAAATAGCGACTATATGAAAGAGCTGACGGGAGATTTAATACCAAAGTACACTCCTTGGTGCTCTGCAGGTGCAACAGGAGACGCGTTTACTTTAACCAAAGACCTTAATACTACGCGTGTTGGCAAGGGTGCGCTGGTTTATTTCAGCCTGGGCACGCAACTTGGCATGTTCGCGGACCTGAACAACATCTTTCGTCAGCGCAAGCAAATAGTTGTTAATGAAG
The DNA here is from genome assembly GCA_031256715.1 of Coriobacteriales bacterium. Taxonomy (GTDB): domain Bacteria; phylum Actinomycetota; class Coriobacteriia; order Coriobacteriales; family UBA8131; genus JAIRQA01. The sequence continues at coordinate 11,218 of JAIRQA010000098.1, forward strand.
AGGGTCAGCGCATGGTTGATGAAAACCAAGATGAATATGCGATCGCTTATCACATCAGTCAGGCAACCAATGGCCATGCCTTTGCTATTATCGACAGCGAAAACCCCAACGTAGGAGTCTTTCAGAAATGGATTGAGCGTGGCAAGGTTGTTAAAGCAGACACCATTAAAGAGTTGGCAGAGAAATATGGCATCGATCACGCTGGATTAGAAGCGACAATAAAGGCATATAACACTGCCTACGAAAACGGCGAATCCCCCGAATTTGATACACCGTTAGAGGCAATGTATCCTGTGAAAACCGGTCCCTTCTATGCTGGCGAGATATCCTGCTGCATTATTGGCAGCCTGGTAGGTCTTAAAGTAAACGAGAACTGTCAGATAATAGGTGAAAATGACACGCCTATAGAAGATCTTTACGGAGTTGGTGAAGTTTGCTTGGGAGGAAACATTCTTTCTATGCTATATTCCGGAGGCTGCAGTATTGCTACTGCTTTAAACTCAGGACGTATTAGCGCCGAGCATATAGCCAAAACCATCAACAAATAGGGATTCGGCTAGCTAGTGTGCTAGTGTGCTAGTGTACCATAGCCAAAACCATCAACAAATAGGGATTCGGCTAGCTATAACCTGCAGGTTTAGCTTGGCGGTTCACGCCCCCCCATGCGGGAGGAATGCAAGGTGAAAAGAGTTCGGGGATTAAGCAAATTTGTATGCGGGACGCTGTGGACAGCGTCCCCTACGAAGGAAATGCAAGCAGGAAATACTTCGGGGCTTATGCAAACGGGCCGCTGTGGATAGCGTCCCGCCAGTCGGCAATAATGTCATCTGCACTGAATGATAATTGTCGTAGGGGACGCTGTCCACAGCGTCCCCTACGGGGTGGGGCTTAGTACAGTAACGCTTGGTTAAACTTGTGGCAGACCACTGTACTTCTCAACAAATATTTTATAGAAAATCGTGGTATGATTCTTGCATGAAGTATTCCTTAATGCACAAAAAGATTCCTGTTTTGGAACTAGAGATTGACGAGGAAACATCTAACATTCTAAGCATTGGCGATGTTTTTGCGCCTGAGCGCATTCCTATAGGTGTTCAGGTAGACAACTTTAAGCCAAATCGTGCCTCGCTTAATCGCTGGTGGTTGGGCAGGGCGATTCCTGCTAGCCGCTTGGGATTGCGTGATGCGTTAGAGTTAATGAATGTTTCATCTACCGGACTGTTGCTTTTAAAATGCTTTGGGCTTAGCCTTTCGGATCAGTATTGGGTCGATTCGCACGAAAAGCATCTGAATTGGGACGAAGTTAATTTTTTCGAGAATAGCTTTAGCGAAGACGTTGGCAATGCTCTTTTTGGGCACGCATCAGGCAGCAAAAAGATTAGTTTGGAGTCTCCGGATAATACTTCAGATGGCTGGCTAAAGAAAAAGTGGATTGTTTCTGGTAAGCGCAGGCTGTTGGTAAAAGGTGGCAGCGAACTAATATCGTCGTTGTGTGTATTATCCGTTAGCTGTAAGCGCAGGCTGTTGGTAAAAGGTGGCAGCGAACCGGCATATCAAGAACCGCTTAATGAAGTTTTGGCGTCAAGTATTCTTAAACGTCTTGGAATACATCATGCTAACTATGAGCTTGCTTGGGATGGCGAGAGGCCTTTGTCGATTTGCGAAGACTTCATTACCAAAAAAACAGAACTGATTAGTGCTTGGAGTATTTATAAGAGCGGTACGAAAAAAAGGAATATCTCTGACTATAGTTATTTTTTGCAGCGTTGCGAGGAGTTAGGTATTCCTTTAATTCGTGAGGGGATAGAAAGAATGTTGGTGTTAGACTACATAGTTGTTAATACCGACCGTCACTACAATAATTTTGGTATGGTTCGCGATGCAGATACCTTACAGTGGCTTGGCTTTGCGCCTATCTTTGATAGCGGCACGTCTATGTGGCACAATCAGTTTGCAAATCGCATTAATGGCTTAATGGATCAGAAGTCTAAGCCGTTTAATACCAAACATAGCTCGCAAATTAAACATGTTACAGACTTTAGCTGGCTAGATTTTCAAGCGCTTAAAGGCATAGACGATGAATACTCAGAGCTGCTGGCGCAAAGCGTTTTTATAGATGATGCGCGTCGCAGTGCGCTATGCTTGGCGCTTAACCAACGTATCCAGATGCTTGCCAATATCGTTGCTAGACGCCGGAAATCGTGACGCGAAAATGTTAGAGTAATCAGAAAATCGTGACGCAAAAATGTTAGTGCAATCTAACTTAGCGCAATCTTACAACCTCTCTCGCCCATAAACTACACCACAGGTATGTGCAATCTAAGTAATTAGTACGGTAGTGCTAATGACAGCTAGTCCTTCTCTACAATAAAATTATTCGCCAATAACGCAAGGTAAGTGGTTCTGCTTGGCAGTTAAGAGCTTGGCAGTTTAGAGCCTTTTAGGCGATGCGTGTAGAGGAAGGAGTTGCATGAAAACGAAGGCTACGCCGGCAATCAAGTTGGATAGTTTGGCTGAGGTTAATGATTTGGGTAAACCTTGGCGCTATGAGGAGGATGGGTTAACCGTAACTCGTTCTAGCATCTGGACGCCACCTGGTTGTCATCCGGTAGGTTGCGGTCTTAAACTTTATGTTGATAAAAGCGGCAGACTCGTGCGCGTAGAGGGCGACGAGAATCATCCGGTTACTCAGGGGCGTCTTTGTCCGCGCTGCATTGCTATGAAAGATTATGTTTACAATCCATCGCGTGTAAAAAGGCCGCTAAAGCGCGACCCTAAAGATCGCGGGCAGGCAGACAAGTGGGTAGAGTGCAGCTGGGAAGAAGCCTTGGACCTTATCGAAAAAGAATATAAGCGCATTACCGGCCAGTATGGTCGTGAGTCTATGATTATCTTTGTGGGTACAGGTCGCGAGGGCGGCACACTGCTGCCTTACGCCACCATGTCTTTTTGCACACCAAATTTCTGTTATTCGCAAAGTGGCTATGCCTGTTACACGCCGCGTTTGGCAGCCTGTGCTTATATTACCGGCATTCCGTATCCAGAGCTAGACTACGCTGCCGGCTTGCCTGGCCGTTACGACGATCCACAGTACGAGGTTCCTGAGGTAATTATGCTTTGGGGTAAGGAACCTTTGCCATCTAACCCAGATGGTTTCTTTGGCCACGCGGTTACAGATTTAATGAAGCGTGGCGCGCGCCTGATTAGCGTAGACCCTCGTGTAACTTGGCTGTCTGCTCATGCCGATTATCACCTGCGTCTGCGTCCTGGTACAGACACCGCACTTGGCCTGGCAATGATTGACACCATCATTAAAGAAGAGCTGTACGACAAGGATTTTGTTGAGTATTGGTGCTACGGCTTTGAGGCCTTAGCCGAACGCGCAGCAACTATGCCAGCCGAGCGTGCCGCCGAGATTTGCGGCATAGACGCAAACTACATTAAAGCAGCCGCCCGCATGTACGCTAACGCCAAGCCGGCAGGTATACTTTGGGGTCTGGCTGTAGACCAAAAGAAAAATGGCATGCAAAATGGTCAGGTAATAGTAGACCTTATGGCCATAACCGGCAATATCGACCGCCCCGGAGGTCAGGTTGTAGGCGACATTAACTCTGGTCTTAACGAGGGCGGTTTTGGTTTTGACAAGGGTATTGGACCGGAACTTGGCGCCAAGATGATAGGCATTAAAGAATACCCGGGTTACTGCAACCTAATTCTTAATGCTCAGGCAGATCTTGCCTTGGTGGCTTTAGAGACCGATAAACCATATCCCGTGCGCATGGGCATGTATACCGGCAACAACCTGATGGCTTGCACATCTGGTGAACCTCGCCGTTGGCACGATGCGATTTTGCGCTCACTTGAGTTTTGCATTGGCGTGGATTGTTTTATCACCCCCTCTATTCAGGCTTCTTGCGACGTCTTTTTGCCACTGGCAACTGTTGTAGAGCGCGACGGCTGTCTTTTTGCCGAGTATGGCGCGGCACCGCTATACTTTGGTGCCTGCAACAAGGCTATAGACCCAGATGGCACCAAGAGCGATTTGCAGATTGCCTTTGAGCTGGGCAAGCGCTTAAACCCGCATATGTGGGAAGATTACAACGATGTTTATGATTTCATAAACGATTTGCGCTTGGGCAAGAAGTTTACCTTTGATGAGCTGCATAAAGAGGTAACCTTGCAGCAAGATATCTCTTACTTTAAGTATGAACGCGGCGATTTGCGCCGCGACGGCGGCCTTGGATTTAATACGCCCTCTGGCAGAATTGAACTATATTGTGGTGCATATGCGCAATTTGGAGACGACCCCTTGCCATACTATGAAGAGCCGCCGTTCTCGCCTGTTTCTACACCGGAGCTAATGGCAGACTATCCCTTTGTGCTTACCACAGGCGCACGTACTTATGCCTTCTTTCACAGCGAGCATCGTCAGATTCCCTACTTGCGCGAGCTTAATCCCGACCCTATTGTCGAGGTTAATCCAGATGTTGCTCTGCGTTTGGGCATTGCCGATGGCCAGTGGTGCGAAGTTTACAATATGTTTGGCTCGGCGGTGCTTAAGGCTAAAATAACCCAAGCCGTAGACAAAAACACTATTCATGCCCAGCATGGTTGGTGGTTTCCGGAGCTTAATCCAAATGATGTTGAGAAGGACGGCCCGTACCACACCTTTCGTTCTAACATAAACAATCTTAACCCCAATGGCTATCAGGGCAAGATTGGCTTTGGCGCTCCCTATAAGTGCATGATTTGCAATATTAAACCTGTCGAGAAAAGCTATGACACCAACATGGCAGATGTCTGGGCGAAATTCGGAAAGCTGGTGTAGTATGACGGCCTATGGATTATTAATTGATTATGAATATTGTACTGGTTGTCAGGTTTGCGAAGTTACCTGCAAGGAAGAACATGAGTATCCGGTGGGCAAGTGGGGCATTCGTGTTTTTGAGGATGGTCCTTGGCAGATTGAAGAACATCGCTTTAACTTTAATAAAATTCCTGTACCCACAGACCTATGCGATTTGTGTTTGGCGCGCACTAGTATCGGACGTGAGCCAATTTGTGTTCATCATTGTTTGGCTAATGTCATGAACTATGGACCTGTAGAAGAGTTGGCAAAAAAGCTTAACAACAAAAGTAAGCAGGTGCTTTGGGTTCCACAGTTTAAGCCATACGAAGCGCGAGGCCCTTTTGTTCACGACCCTGCTAAAGGGCGGCGTAAGGCGGCGCATTTAGAAGTGACAAAAAATGAGAGCGCCGAGCGCATGGCGGCTCAGCGCGGTGATAATCGCGTAGAAGAGATTTAGTTGTTTTTTACGTAGGGGCGACCTGTGGTCGCCCGCCCGCAAGGTGGTCGCCCGCAAGGCGGCAATCCCGCCCGCCCGCAAGGTGGTCGCCCGCATTGCGGCCACTTTGCTTGTCCGCATGTGGGACTGCTGTTTTAACTGGCTCGCCAACAGGCGGCATTTAACATCGTAACCTGCAAGATGATGAAAGGATGTGTGAGTTGCGCAAACCTGAACGCTTTGGAAAACGTGCCCTTGTGCGATACAAGGGAGGTGCTATTGGTGAAGAGCCAGTAGAAGATTATACGACTGGAGAACCGGAAACAATTCTGCTTGGAACCTGTGCCGTACCACCTGGCATAGACGAGGCATTGTGCGAAATGAAGATAGGTGAGTGTCGCACAGTGCAAATTCCGCCAGAGAAGGCTTATGGTCTTTACGACCCTGAAGGTGTGCGTGTCTATCCGCGCACGATGATTCCTAATGGCAGCGAGCTAGAGACCGGTTCTATTGTTTCTTGGTTAAACCCAGTGAACAATATTCGACTACCGGTGTATGTTATAGAGGCAACAGCAGATTACGTCAAGTTGGATTTTAATCATCCGTTGGCGGGTAAAACCTTGGAATACTATCTGGAGCTTGTAGATATAAAGTAATGATAAGCGAAAGCAGGTGAAGAATGGTAGAAATCGTGTCTAAAACTCAAAGAAAGGTAAATGCTAGCATGCTAACAAAACCTAATGCTAACATGCAAGCTTATATGCAAACTAACACACAACCCGCCACACAAACTAGCACGCAAACTAGCTCACAACCCGCCACGCAAACTAGCACACAACCCGTCGCACAGCCTATTTCACAACCGTTTACTGCATATGCCACGCAGTCTAACATGCAACCCGCCACACAACCCACCACGCAAACTAGCACACAAACTAGCATGCAACCCGCCACGCAACCTATTGCACATACCAACATAGCGAGGACTTCCGACATAGCTAAAACATCCAATTTTGCTTGGCTTGTTGCCGTTGGATGCTTTATTATGAATGCCACTGGCTTAGCCGGCGTCATGGAGTCTGGAGGTGTCTTTTTAGGCGAGGTTGCCAAAGACGTAGGCGATGTTACGATGTTTATAACGTGCTATTTTGTTACCACTATAATAGCCATGCCTATTGTTGGTCAGGTATTGCAAAAGTATAACACCCGAGTTGTTCTTACGGTTGCCTTCCTGTTTACCGCTGGTGCCTTTGGCGCGTCGGGATTTTATACCGAAGTTTGGATGTGGTACATAAATGGCATAATCTTTGGCTTCTTTGGTAGCTTCGTTTTTGTTGTTCCTGTTCCCATCATGATACTAAATTGGTTTAAGAAACGTACTGGGTTGGTGATGGGTATAGTTATGTGCGGCTCGGGCATTGGTGGCATTGTTTTGTCGCGGGTTTACGCAGTTCTAATTAGTTCCTTAGGCTGGCGATTTGCCTATCTAATTGCTGGCGGTATTCTACTAGTGCTAACCTTACCATTTACAATGTTTGTTTTTTCTATGCATCCCAAAACCATTGGCAAAAAAGCTTACGGCGCCGGAGAAGATATTACACCTAAAGTTGTTGATGGCATACCAGAAAACGAAGCGGTTCCCGGAGTGTCAGGTGTTTCTAAAACTGGACCTGGCGTGCCACTAAAACGAGCCTTAACTTCAGCTCCTTTTGTAATGATGTTTCTTATTTGCGGATTGGTTGCCTTTTATGGCACAGTACTTACGATACTTGCCAAGTTTGGGCAGAGCATAAATTTGCCATTAGACTTAGCCGCAAACCTTATAAGCGTTGCCTTGGCAGGCAATATGATATCTAAGATTGCTTTGGGTTGGCTTAATGACAAGATTGGTATTAACAAGACAATACTTATCCAGTTTGTGATGATTTTCGCCGGCTTGCTTATGATTGCGTTGTTACAAGACAGCTATGCATTGCTGCTTGTAGGAGCCTTTCTTTTTGGCGCCCAAGCAACACTTTATTCTATAGCAACCCCCTTATTGGTAAGACGTTATTTTGGTGAGAAGGACTTCACTCGTATCTTTACCTGGGCTAGGGTAGGTACTGGTGTTTTAGGCGCCATTGGTTCGACGATTGTTTTTGTTGTTTTCTCTACATTTGGTAGCTACACGCCGGTGTTTTTTATTGGCATAGGCGTAATTGTGGTGATATTTATTTGTTTTGTTGTTGCGGAACTTACGCGCAAACACCTAAGCTGGGAAGACTAGGAGATATGTTACAGCTTCATACCAATTTAAGTATAAAGTTCTAACAAAGATATTGCAGTGTAAAGTTATTTGTAAAAGAAGGAGGAAGTTATGCCAATCACGTCTATGAAAGATGCCTTTAGTGTTAAGGGTATGAATGTTTTAATTACCGGTGGAACTCAAGGTTTGGGCAATGCCATTGCCGATGGCTATGCCGAGCTTGGCGCTAACGTTGGTTTTACCGGTCGCACCGCGGCCAAAGGCGAGGCAGCCGCAGCCGCCTTGCAAGCCAAATATCCGGATGTGAAGATTAGGTTTTATCGGGCAGACCAAACTGTGCAAGCAGACGCACAAGCTGCCGTTGATGGTTTTAAAGCCGACTTTGGAAAAATTGATGTGTTGGTAAACAACGCCGGTTGTGGCGGTGGCGATGATGCAATAGGCTATTTAGAGAATAACTTCAAGAACTGGCACAAAGTCATGGCCTTAGATCTTACGGCCTACTTTATGATGAGTGTTATGGCTGCCAAGGAAATGCGCGAGACTGGCGGCGGTTCAATTATCAACATAACCTCTAATGCCGGACTGGTGGTTAACAAACCACAGAAGATGGTGAACTACTCTACAGCTAAGGCTGGCGCCAACCATATGACCAAGATGTTAGCCTGGGAGTGGGCAGAGTACAGCATTCGCGTAAACGCCATTGCTCCTGGTTACTTTAAGACTGCACTAGAAATTGCCGATTTGGCCGACCAGTGGCTAGAGATGACCCCAACAGGTCGCTTTGGTGAGCCAATAGAGGTCGCCGCCTTAGCCGTCTATTTGGGTAGTAAGGCTTCAGAGCAGATGACGGGCGCGATACTTGTCATAGATGGCGGCTATCAGTTGGCCAACTAAGCAGGAGAAGGAAAAAATTATGGCAGATTATAAAGAGTTTCTTAATAGTATAAATCGTGATGCCTATCACGAGGGGCAGTGGCAATGGCAAGAAGATGGCTACACTGTAACACGCACCTATCATTATTCGCCACCTGGGTGCCATGACTCTTGCGGCGTGCTATTATATACTAAAGATAACAAGCTAGCACACATCGAGGGCGACCCGCTGGCGCCTTATAACGACGGCAAGCTCTGCATTCGCTGTCTTGACTTGTTGGAATCCGTGAACAGTGAGCAACGCATCAAGTATCCAATGAAGCGCGTAGGAGAAAAAGGCGGCAACGAATGGGAGCGCATAAGCTGGGAGCAGGCTTATGATATCGTAGAGACCAAGGTGCGCGAAATCTGGAAGAGTGATGGCGGCAACTCCATTTTTGTTTTTCATGGAACCGGTCGCAATATCAATTGGCAGGTGCCTTGGGCGGCCAAAGTCGTTTTTAAGACGCCCAATATTGGCACCTTTGGATTTACAGGATTTAGCTGCTACCTGCCGCGTGTTTGCGGCTCTATGGCACCTTTAGGGGACTTTCCGATAGCGGACGCTGCTGTTTGCCACCCAGACCGTTACGCTAACAAAGAGTTCGTTAACCCTGAGTGCATCATTGTCTGGGGCAACGAACCGCTTAAATCTAATGGCGACGGCTATTTGGGCCATTGGCTGGTGCAATGCGTACAAGCGGGCAGTAAGATAATCTCTATAGACCCTCGCTTAACATGGTGGGGCGCTCGCGCGGATTATTTCTTGCAAATTCGCCCAGGTACAGACGCCGCCCTAGGCATGGCGATGCTTAACGTTATTATCTCAAAGAAGCTTTATGACGAGGAATTTGTTAGCTATTGGTGCACCGGCTTAGAAGAGCTTTGGGAGTCCATTAAAGACAAGACACCCGAGTGGGCAGCCGAAGTCTGTTGGCTTAACGTTGATGACATCATTGGCGCCGCGCGACTTTACGCCACGTCTAAACCCGCTTGTATCCAATGGGGTCTGGCGTTTGACCAGCAGATGAGCGCCATGGCACTAAATCTTTGTGCCTGCGACCTGATGGCTATTACAGGCAATATAGATAACCCGGGCGGCAATATCTTGGTGCGTAACGCCTTTGACATCAACGCCGGTTATTCTTCTGGTGAAGACGCGCTGCCACCAGAGTGGGCGGCCAAGAAGCTTACAAGCACCTACACTTTTAATCGCAAAGGTGCCGAGTATATCGCGCTTGCCGATTCTGATTGCATGCTTTACGCGCTAGAAACAGATCAGCCCTTTAAGGTGAACATGATCTGGTGCCAAAGCTCTAATACCATCGCCTGCCCCACACAAGACGCGCTGCGCGTGCACAAAGCGCTAAAGCGCTGCCCGTTTGTGGTTAATGTAGATCCGTATCTAACACCATTTTCTATCGCATACGCCGATTTACTGTTGCCTGTAGCTATGTCTCCGGAGCGTAACTCGGCGCGTACATGGTGGACACCTGCTCGCACCATGAAAAAGGTTTGCGAGTATTACGAGGCAAAAAGCGACGAACAGATCATCGTAGAGCTGGGTCGCAGACTTAATCCCGAATATTTTGACAACCTCAAGCTTACTGTAGACCCGGATGGTCCAAAGGGCGTGCATAACGACATCGATTTGGTTAACTGGTACATGGCGTTGCGTTCCGGTTCTTTTATCCAAAGCAATGAAAGTGCCACCGGTATGGGTGGTCTTACAGATGAGGACGAAAGTCGCGAGGCTTTCGAGGCCGAGTTTGATAAGACCTTTGAGCAACTCACAGAAGCAGGTGGTTATCAGTACGACTCATTAAATGGCACTTATTACAAGTACAAGAAAGGTCTGTTGCGCGGTAATGGCGAACTTGGCTTTGCAACACCTAGCGGTCGCATTGAGCTAGCGCCAACAACCTTTACCGCCTGGGGCCTAAGCTCTACTCCATTTCATGTTGAGCCTATAGAAAGCCCCTATTCAACGCCGGAGTTGATGGATGAGTATCCATTGATTCTTACTTGCGGTGGTCGTTCGTACGAGTTTTTCCATTCGGAGCATCGCCAGTTACCCTTGATGCGCGAGTTGCATCCGCAACCTCTGCTAACCATTAATCCGCACACAGCCAAAAAGTATGGCATCGTAAATGGCGAGTGGGTTTGGGTTGAGAATGACAAAGGCCGCTTTCGCCAGATAGCCAAGGTCTCTAATGAAGTTACCGAGGGTACAGTTCATGCCGAGCATGGCTGGTGGTTTCCCGAAAGCGAACCAGCTACCCCCAACCTCTTTGGTGTCTTTGAGTCTAACCCCAACAATTGCACGCGTGTCATGCAAACAGGCGAGGGCGATATTGGCTCCTCTATTAAGAGTATGATTTGTAAGGTTTATCCTTATCGCGATGGTGATGAGCTGCCACAGCAGGTTGTGCAGTTGCGCGAGACATGGACAGAGGTCATCCCTGGGCAGCCCTGATTGAAGTCCAAAGCCCTTAAAGCTTCGCTCACGTAGCCAAGTACGCTACGCTTGCTTTGCGGGCTTTTTGCAATCAATCATGACTGCCCAAAGTTAGCCCTGATTGAAGCCAAAAGCCCTTAAGTCCCGCTTGTGTTGCCCACAAGGATTGCCTTGCCCTTGGTTTACACACAGAATAGCTTTTGGTAAATGTCTTCTGCCTGCTTGTCGCTACCCTCGCATTGGCAGGCAACTTTACCATTGCTAAGGAAGATGAATTCATTAGCAAGACCATCCAGAAACGAGAGTACATGGCTAGAGATAAGGATGTGAGCACCACGTTTCTTCTCAACATAAAGTTGCTCTTTAAGGGCGATAACTGTTTGGATATCTAAGGCATTTAATGGCTCGTCTAAAATGATGACACTTGGTGTTCCCAAAAAAGCACAGGTAAGGGCAACGCGCTTTTTCATGCCCTGAGAAAGCTCACCAACTTTAATAGATAAAGCATCGCCAATGCGAAAGCGTGCCGCAATTTCTTGCCAGCGGCTTTCTGTTTCGGGGATGTCACGCATTGTCATATCGTATGACAATGCGTCGCGGGTAGTAAAAGACGTGAACAAGAAGGGGGTTTCGGGCAAAAACCCTATGTCCTTAGGCGCGATGTCGCTAAGTTTGTTGCCATTAAGCGTGCTATCGTTTGTTGTTGCGTCTTGTATGCCTACCAAGACATCAAAAAGTGTTGTTTTTCCCGAGCCATTAGGGCCTATTACAGCAGTTATTGCGCCATCGACAACTGAAAATGTGACTTTATTTAGCACTGCCTTTGTTCCATATGATTTAACAATAGATTTAATTTCCAGCATAGTTTCACCCCTGGTTGTTTATTTCTGACTTGGCTTTAGCGTTAGATTTCGGCTGCGCTTTTGGCTGTGTTTCCAGTTTAGCTTCAGGTTGCTCTTTCGGCTGTACTTCAAGCTGCGCTTCCGGTTTTGCTTCTGGTTTTGCTATAGATTGTTTAGCTTGCAAACATCTGCGTCTATTAATTAATCCGAGTACTATAGAAAGCGGGACGATAGCCGACACAACAAACAAAGCCAATTCGGGCAAAGGTGATAAGTTTTTCAGTTGTGCCAGGCACCAAATAAAGAGCCATGAAGAGCAATAAAAGGTAAGCATACATAGCAATAAGCAAAGCAGATCAAGTAAGCAAAGAAGCGCAATATTTCCACAGAACACTACAATTATAATCAAATGCGAAAGAAAGATAATGGCAGCGCAACAATAAAGCGTACGAAGCTTGCAGGCGCATAGTTGCTTTGCGCTAATCTTGTATCGCAGCGCGTTATGTCTGGCAACTGAGCTAAACTCAACATGAAAGCAGCAGTAAAAAATCTGAAAGAGCACCACAAGAAAGGCAAAATAGCTTGTTTGAAAAAAGAAATTCGGAATAAAGATGCCTACAAAATAGATGGCGTACGACAGCGCAAGACTTAGAGGGATTTCTAGAAATTTTGCGTGTCTTTGCATAGTCGCTAGGTCTTTTGCCAGTGTTGCATAGTATTTGCTGCCATTAAACCAGCTAAGACCTGAGACACGAGGACGGTTCATCTGTCCAGCCGAGACACGGGCAGCCGAGACACGGGGACGGTTCATCTGTCCGTTTTCTGACGAGACACGGGGGCGAGACACACGCGAGACACGGGGACGGTTCATCTGTCCGCATTCTTTCATCTGTCCGTTTTCTGAATGCCGCGAGGGCAATGATTGCTCTGAAATCTGTGCAGGCAATGAAGGCTCTGAATGCCGCATGAGCGTGAACACAGATTGCGTTTTATGATGTAATCTAGTTCTACTTTGTCTGGTGGCTTTTATGTTAATGACCCACCAGACAGCAAGTATGTTACAAAGCTCAAGAGAGATTAGACAAACAGCAGCGGCACTTATTGCTATGTGGGCAGGCGTAATGCCATACAAAAGTAACAACGTTATAGCGGTAGCCAATATGGCATTTATAGATAAGATTAGCAGTGCCAGATAATAGCAGTCTTTGTTTTTAAAGCGATAGTACCTTAGCTGCACTAAAAAGGCATGCGGAAAATAGCCGTTAACAAGCCTGAAAGATACTACTACGTTTGCGGCAGTCACTAATAACACGTATGGCAGCCGAGCTTCTAAGGCTAAACTCTGAGAAGCAATTCCAAGGGCTGCAACAAACAGCAATAGATTAAGCAAAACGTACTGCAAAAATGATTCTGGGAAAAGCACCTTGAGTTTTTTGGTGCGTATAAGGAAAAAAAGATACTTAAGCAAAGGTCTATGCATACACATTGTCTTTCTGCTTGTACTACAAAACCCCAATTGGAATGTTTTGTACATCATAAGCCCATTTGCCACTTAGTGCAATAGATTTCATTAAATATCAACTAAGAATGCTTATAGTGTTCACAAAGCCTGTGACTAAAACCTGTAACAAAAATGCAGCGTTAAATCCCCTCGCCATTTTCGTAAAGATGTTTTGAGAAGTACCTATCACCGCGATCGTAAAGCACAGTAACAATGTTTGTCTCCTGTTGGCTAATTGCCGCGCTTGCATCTTGCCCAAAATCTTTAGTCAGACTATGTGCCAGTTGTAGTGCTGCCCAAACTGCGGCACCAGATGAGCTGCCCACGATAAGCCCCTCAGTTCTTGCCAGCTGACGCACGGTGGCAGCGGCGTCACTATCGTGCACCTTAATTACATCGTCAACCAGCGAAACATCCATTGTGGCAGGCACGAAGTCATTGCCAATACCCTCAATATCGTAGTCGCTGTGGTCGCAGCCGCCACCAATGAGCGAACCTACAGGATCTGCCAACACGCAATGAATGCCTAAGTTCTGTTCTTTAAGATATCTGGCAATGCCGCTATAGGTGCCTCCCGAGCCAGCGCCGGCAACAAAGTGGTCTATGTGGCCTTCTAGCGAAGCGTAAATCTCTGGGCCTGTGGTTTCAAAATGTGCGCGAGGGTTGTTGGGGTTCTCAAACTGTTTTAAAGAAATTGCCCCTGGTATCGTGCTTAGTAATTCTTCTGCTTTGCGGCAGGCACCCAACATACCCTCTTCACGTGGAGTGTTTATAACTTCGGCGCCTAATGCGCGCATAAGAATTTGTTTTTCTGTAGAGAATTTCGTTGGCACCACAAAAATAATGCGATAGCCACGGTTAAGCGCAGCGATGGCAATCCCTAGCCCCATATTGCCCGCCGTGCCCTCGATGATGGTGCCGCCAAGGCTCAATCGCTTTGAGCGCTCGGCGGCTTCAATCATTGCTACTCCGGTGCGATCCTTAACGCTACCGCCCGGGTTCCAAAACTCTAGTTTGGCATAAATCTTTATGCTTTTTGGCAAACCATGTTCATTTAAAATGTTGTTCAGTGCTAGTAGTGGCGTGTTACCAATAAGCTCTGTAATGCTATTATATGGTTTTGTTATCATACTATCTATCATAGTTTTATCGCCACCTTGTTGTTCCTTGATTGGAACTTAGTTTTTCTGTCTAGGCGTTAAGCTTAAACGTTAAACGTTAAGTCTAAAATGTCGCAACCGTGTAGAAAATACACCTTCACTTGATGTTGTTGCGTTAAGCTTAAACGTTAAGCTTAAACGTTAAGCTTAAACATTAAGTCTAAAATGCCGCAACCACAGCTCCCTTGTACTTCTGCTCTATGAAGTCCTTAACTTCTGTGGTGCGCAAGGCATCATAAAGTGCCTTAATAGACGTATCGCTTGCACGATCGCGCTTAACAACAAGAACATTGGCATAGGGGGAGTCTGCTGCCTCGCGGAAGATAAACTTGTTGGCATCTAGACCGCCCTCGATGATGCGATTGGTGTTAGAGATATAAAGATCGTATTCATCGTGGGTACGCACTATTAGCCCTGCTTCTAGCTCGACGATATTCAGTGGTTTAAAGTATGTCTCTATATCACTTTTGGTAACAGTTGCAGGATTTGTGTCATCTTTAAGCTTAATAAAGCCAGCCTCTTCAAGAATCTTCAAAGCGCGATATTCGTTGGTGCCATCATTTGTGATAGCTACTGTGGCGTTGTCGGTGATGTCTTCTAGTTTGGTAAATTTGTCAGAGTAAGCGCCAATTGGCTCTAGATGAATGCCGCCTATGCTTACAAGGTCAAAGCCTCTCTCGCTAACTACAGCATTAAGATAAGGCACGTGCTGGAAGTAGTTCACGTCCAACTCGCCATTTTCTGTAAGCTGATTTAAGGTGCCTTCGTCTGTAGGCACAACAATCTCTATTTCTATACCTTGCTTGGCAAGGGTTGGCTTAATGAATTCAAGGATTTCTGCATGTGGTACCTGAGCTGCGCCTATAGTTAATTTTGTTGAGGATGTGCCTGTTGAAGTCGCATTGTTGCCACTACTTGCGCCATTGCCGGAACTAGTTTGTGCTGTGCTTGAGTTGCTGTCTGAATTGTCTGTGTTATTGCTGCCATCGCAACCGCCCAAAAGAGCTACAGATGCCACTAGCAACAAAGCAAGGATGCCTGTGATTAAAAATTTAGATCTTCTTGTTTTCATGATAATACCTTTCGTTAGTTTAGTTAAATCTAGTCAAGTTTAGTTAAGTCTAGTTTAGTTCGTTTGGTTAGCTTGCGTTAGCGCTCTTTAGTCGCCTAGTTGCGCTACCTACATGATTTGCCTGCATCTAGCAGGCTTGTCATCAACATTCTGCCCTTCACAATGCTCTCCCTTCTCTCACAATACTCTCCCTTCTATAAAAACAATCAGAGGTGTCGCTTGCGAACGATATGTTTCGCCCAAGCCTCACCACCAACCTGAACGAATTCGACAATTATAATAAGAACTGCGACAGCTGCTACCAGCATATGTGTTAGGAAGCGAGTATAGCCATAACGCACAGCCACATCGCCTAACCCACCGCCGCCAAACCAACCGGCAATGGCAGTAACCGATATTAAGGCGATGATGGCTATGGTAAATGCGCGTATCAAGCCAGGCAGAGACTCTGGCAAGATAACCTTAAGCAAAATTTCCCAGTTGCGAGCGCCTATAGATTTCGCGGCTTCTATCTTTCCGCGTGCGACCTCTAAAAAGCTGCTCTCTACCATTCGAGCAAACATAGGCGTACATGTAAGCGCCAGCGCTATCATCACAGCACCAGGTCCCCAACTACGACCAATGATAATTTTGGCCAGTGGTAAAGTTAAGATGATAATCACCATAGAAGGTAGCGAGCGCAAGGCATCTATAATGCCACCAAAAATGACATTAAAGACACGCAGTGGTCTTAGACCGCCTGGACGTGTGACCAAAAGAACGGTTCCTAACGCCAAGCCAAAGATCGCCATAAGTATGGTAGACACGCTTGTCATAACTAAAGTATCAAGTATGGCAGGCCAGATGACATCCCAAGTCTTTAGACTAAAGAGGTCACTTAAGAAGTCTTCAAATCCGCTCATGTGTGTACCTGCTTTAGAACTTGGTAAATCATATACCTTCACCTTCTCGCCAAGTGTCGCTAGTCATACTGTTATTTACTTTTACGAAGACTTTCATGGTGTCGCTTTGAGGATTTGTAAGAACATCTTGCGTTGTGCCCTTCTCTACAATACGACCATTTTCAAGCACAGCGACATGTCTACAGGCGTATTTTATGACCTCAAGCTGGTGTGTTACCAGTATGATAGTCAGACCCAATTTAGCGTTAATATCTATTAGCAAGTCTAATACAGAAAGAGCGATTTGCGGGTCAAGGGCAGATGTGGCCTCGTCGCTAAGTAGCACAATAGGCTCGTTGGCCAAGGCGCGAGCTATACCTACTCGTTGCTTTTGACCGCCAGAGAGCTGACCCGGGTAAAAATCGCGCCTGTCGCTAAGACCAACCAAATCTAAAATCTCTGTTACGCGAGCAGCGCGCGCGGCTTTGCTTTTGCGAGCCACACTAAGTGAAAAGTCTACATTGCGGGCGACGGTGCGCGAATCAAGCAAGTTAAACTGCTGAAAAATCATCCCTAGCTTGCGTCTAAATGCTAGAAGTTCATTATGACTTAGGCTGGTGATTACAGAGTCGCCAATGCGAATCTCGCCACTGTCGGGCTCTTCTAGGCGGTTTAAGCAACGAAGCAAAGTAGACTTGCCTGCTCCGGAAAAACCTACGATGCCAAAGATGTCTCCCTGATTAATGTCTAGATTGATGTCTTTTAGAACCTCGACAGTCTGAGGTGTGGCATTTGCCGCCACACCTCTACCGCTGCGCCCGGCGAAAGTTTTGTTTAAATTACGTATCTGTATAAACGGCTGTGCCTTTGTGTCTGTTAACGCCTCTGTCACGTGCTGTCCTTCTGAGGATTCATTATTTCTCGGTATTTACTTACTTAACTTATAAGTTATATAATAAATGTTGAGAAGATAATAGGCTACGAGGCGCAAACTGTCAAGTGAGAACCGGCGCAAAACTGGCGGCAAGCAATCTTTACAAAGCCAGTGGTTGTGCAACAACGCGCAACTAGTGCAATGAGTGCAACATGTGCAACAACGCGCAACATGTGCAACAACGCGCAACTAGTGCAACATGTGCAACATGTGCAACATGTGCAACAACGCGCAACTAGTGCAATGAGTGCAACAAGAGAGGAAATATGATGTGGCATATCGAGAGTCAGCTGGTACACGCTTTAAACGACGGTGATCCGCGTTTTGGTGATGTGGTTTGCCCAATTCACTTATCAACAACTTTTGCGCAGGAACGCTTTGGCAGACCAATTCGCTACGATTATGCTCGTGGAGGCAATCCCACCCGCCAAGTTGTAGAAGACCAGATTGCCATTTTAGAAGACGCCTTATTAAGTGACGGCAATGCTTCTTGTGCAGACGGTAATGCAGCAGACATAACAAGCGACGATAACTGCGATGGCGCAAAAGGAGGCTTGGCTTTTGCCACAGGCATGGCAGCGATTACTGCTGTGCTCTCATTGTTTAAGCCAGGTGATGAGATAATAGTGCCCAAAAATCTTTACGGAGGCACCTTTCGTATTCTTGACAAGTATTTTTCTCGTTTTGGCTTGCGCTATCGGTTTGCAGATTTTAGCAATCCTGTTGCGGTAGAGCAAGCTCTGACGATTGATGAATCGCCTGAATCTGTTAAGAAGACAAAAGAGTCGCTCGCAGGGGCTATATTAACAGAGGCTACATCTGCAGAGACGCAAGCTGCAGCAACGGCAGTAACAGAGACGCAAGCTGTGGCAACGGCAGTAACAGAGACGCAAGCTGTATTGGCGAGGCGACCCCAAAAGGCAGTTTTCTTCGAGTCTCCAACAAATCCGCTGCTGGAAGTTATAGATATTGCCGCCATTGCAGCTATTGCCAAGCGTCACAATGCTCTGACCATTGTAGACAACACTTTTATGACTCCCTACCTGCAGCAACCGTTAAAACTTGGTGCCGATATTGTTCTGCACTCTGCTACAAAATATCTTGGCGGGCATTCCGATGTTTTAGCCGGACTTGTGGCAACTCGCAATTACGAGCTATATAAGCGCCTTCATTTTATTCAGTACTCTACAGGCGGAACACTATCTGCATTTGATTCCTATCTGCTAACAAGAGGAATTAAGACACTTGCCTTGCGCATGAATAAAGCATGCGATAATGCTAGCATAATAGCAAATTATCTTGTTGAGAAGTGCCTACGTGGCAACAACTGCACCAAAAATGATAATAGTGCCGGCAATGACAATAGTGTCCGCAATGTCAGTTGCGATGATAATGCAGGCAATGACAGCAATGCCATTCATTCATACGGCAATGCAATCAACAGCTGCAATGGCAGTTTTCCTATTGCCAGAGTTTTTTATCCGGGACTTTCCTCGCATCCAGGTAATAATATTCAACAAAAGCAGGCAAAATCTGGTGGGGCGTTGGTGTCTTTTGAGCTGGCAGAAGGCTATGACGTTCAGAAATTTGCCGGTAAGCTTAGGCTGATTACTGTTGCCGAGAGCCTTGGAGCGGTTGAGTCATTGCTTTGTCATCCGGCAAGCATGACGCACGCGTCAATTCCGGCTGAGCTTAGAGAAGAGATGGGTATTAGCAATAGATTATTGCGTCTTTCTGTTGGTATAGAGCATATAGACGATTTGCTTGCCGATATTCAACAAGGGCTAGATGCGCTTTAGATAAAAATTGGCTCAGACTGCTTTTGTGGGAAAACAGTCTGAGCCTGATGTTTGCCTCCAATCTATTAAGGCGTTGGATTATGTAAACTGTCTTGTGAATGTTGGTTTAAGGCAGAGTAACGTTGCCTTAAGCAATGTATTAAATAATGTATTAAGCAATGTGTTAAATAATGTAGACGTCGCTACATTGTTGTCGCGTTGCGCCCGGTTGTGCCACCTGGGTAACGGCTACCGTCGCCACTGACGTTGCCATTTCCATCAAAAGTAAAGCTGGGCATGTTTCCCATGTTAATATTGCTTCGTGACGACATGGACACAGCTTGCAGTACAACTCCGGTAATGCTTGTGGCTAATATGACTGCAAGCAAGATAATCACGACTTTCATGTGCCACGACTTTATGACAGACGTTGACTTAGATAATTTGTGCTCGGCTGATTCTGTAGTTGACGCTGCAGAACTTGCTACAAAACCAACTGCAGGTGCAACACTTACTGTCCCTGGCGCCGGACCTGTAGACGCACTTGTAGCGCTTGCGGCAATATTTTCAGGCGACACCGCTGGCGTAAAGCCAGGGACAAACTTTGCTTGCTCACTATTTGTTAGAACAGCAGCTGTGTTGTCTTGCGTTTGGTTTGTTGTCAGTTGAGGTGTCTGTTCTGGTGTCGGCGAAAATGATGTTTTCGCAGTCGCTGACGTAGCTGCTGGTGCAGCTGGTGTTGATTGCACGTAATCCTCTGCTTGTGTTGCCGTGTTGACTTCAGTTTTTTTGCTCATGTTTGCTCCAATCGCTTTGTTTTTTTGATGGTCAATCAGGCTGCCAATACTAAAATAAATAGTACAATAACGGCGACTTGCCCACAGTGGCTTAGCCATATAAAAATTGTAGAGGGGGTTACTGAAAACCGGCTGAAACGCCGTGGAACATGCAATTACAGCATTCACTTAAGCCCAAGCAAGAACAGTCATGCTGTTGCCGCCGCGCAATTGCTATATATTTTCATGTTTGATCCAGCAAAGTAGATTTCCCGCATCGCCTGACACCCATTAAAACCTTTACCAACCCTGCGGTATCTTTGTAGAAGCTCAGCTTATTAATAAGAGCAGATCTTTCTATCATAATCGCATATCCTTAAATATTTTGCCAAAATGCGAGTATGCCATAGTCTATTAACAGACGATACAGTTAAAGAAACACATTTTTGCTTTCTTTAACTCTTAGTTATTAAGCTCTTGAGCTTTTGCACTCATGAACAAAGACAATTAATTGGTGCTTGCCACGATATACGTATATGAAATTTCGTTTTCTTTAATGAAGGTCTTATCTTTTAGAAAAACATTAGTGGGATTATCTGCTTAAACATAAAAAAGCCTGCTAGCATAAAAATACTCTGTATTATTAGCATAATAGCTTTGCGCTTAACCATTGTACTTGTTCGCGCTTTAGTGCTAAGCAATACATAGACACCATACATCAGCAAAAGAACGGTAACGATGCCTATAAGTAAGGCGATAGGGGGGTAGTAGATGCCAAAAGGATTTATGGGTGTGTCTATTAGCCGTGCCAAAAAAACAGCCGCAAGCGAAACTATAATAAGTATGGTCCACTTTATTGCATATGTTTGGCTACCATAAATATTATCCTGCTTCGCAGGCGGGCAATCTGTAGACGTATTGCTGTTGTTGTTAACGCTTCTGATTTCTGTTTGCACTCCACCGTATGCCACTGTCTCTCCTGTCACAATTTCTTGGTTTGATATCTTCATGAAGATGATTATACAACAAGAAAGAA
>JAIRQA010000107.1 GCA_031256715.1 Coriobacteriales bacterium
GTAGTTACGCCAACACGACTGTAGCCAATCTCTAGGGCATAGTTTTTTATGTGTTTGGTGAGAAGATCGCGCGCCATTTGCGTCTGTGGCGGCAAAGCCGTCTTTGTAGCATGAGTTACGTCATTTAATTCTGACATAAGTATCCTCCTTACCAATAGCCTCAACAAAAGCTTGCATGCAAACCTGCATGTAATTATAGCTCAAACTGAACAAAAGCAAGCGAACAAGTGAATTTTCGTGTCGCACAGGCAACGCAATTCGCACAGGTTTCGCATTCGTATCGCATTATCAAAATAGTCTAGGTGGTATAATTCTGCTATGCAACGAATAGTAAAATCTAATTGTCATTACTGCGGCTATCTTTGCGGTTTTTTGACTACGATAGAAGACGTTCAGAAGTGCGAGCGCTATCCTAAAGGGGAGCGTATTGTTTCGCTTACGCCTGATCCATCGCGTTATCCTTATAGCGAGCAAATAACCAATGGCTGTCAGCGCTGGCGCATGCACTTAAGCGAAATTGATGGCGCTATGCGCATTAATTATCCACTTAAACGCGTAGCTGGTACTAAGCGAGGCGGCAATCAGTGGGAGCGTGTAAGTTGGGATGCGGCCTTAGATGACATTGCCATACGGCTGCAGGCGTTGGCAAATAAGTACGGCCCACAGACACTTGCTACTGCCATTGGCGGCCCGCATGCCACGTATTGGCCATTGCATCGCTTTATGAATCTTTGGGGCTCTCCAAACAATATGGGTATTGGGCAAATTTGTTGGAACATTCGTATTTGGATGGATGCTTTAGCCTATGGTTGGCCCATAGAGGTAAACATCGACCCTGCCACAACAGGACAAATTTTTCTTTGGGGTACAAATCCAGCGCAAAGCGACAACTCATTGTTTTGGCGCACATTGCAAAAAATGGCGCGCGCCGGGACACCTCTGGTTGTTATTGACCCTCGCAAAACGCAGACAGCAAAGTTGGCAAGTCTGCATTTGGCACCGCGCCCGGGCACAGATTGTGTTTTGGCGCTGGCTCTAATACGCGAGATAATTGCCACTGGCCGCACAAACGACAAATTTATTAGCAAGTGGTGCCATGGCTATGACGAGCTAGTAGCGCATGTGCAGCCCTACACTTTAAAGTATGCAGAGAGTATTACTAGTGTACGAGCATGCGATATAGCTAGTGCGGCGGCGATCTTTTCTGCAGACAGCCCTACCGCCTTGCTTTCTGGACGAGGTATAGATCAGCTTGGACCAAACACCGCGCCAACCCACAGAGCGCTTTCTATATTGCGGGCGATTACCGGTGATGTAGATCGCCAAGGCGCCTGTCAGATTATGGAGATGAGTGATTTTATACCAGAGGTAGATTTAGAGATGAGCGCCCAGATGACACCTGAGCAGCGCGCCACGCAGCTAAACATTGGTTACTCGTCTCTGCAAAGCTACACTGGCTATGAAGCCGCAACGGCGCTAACTTCGCGTTTGGGCAAAACGGCTGCAAATCCTAAGGGAAATCGCCTGCCTATGCGTTATTTGGCTTCCGCACATCCAAATTTGGTCTTAAGAGCAGCTCTTAAAGATGTCGAGAAGAACTTATCGTCGCGAGTAGATACATCCAAGGGAGCCGCCACAGAAGCGGACACGGGGACGGTTCATCTGTCCACTTGCAAAAGCGGACACGGGGAAGCGGACACGGGGACGGTTCATCTGTCCGCCTGCAAGGATGCAACCACAAACTCAACCACAGACTCAACCACAGACACATCTACCAACGACTTTAAGCCTCCGTATCGCGTGTCTGCCCTCATTTGCATGGGAGCCAATCCACTTGTCACTTATGCAGACATTTCGTTGGTACACAAAGCCCTTCATGCCTTAGACCTACTTGTGGTTTTAGAGTACTATATGACGCCAACAGCCCAGCTTGCAGACTACGTCTTGCCTATCGCTGGTGCTTTAGAACGCCCGCTTTTTCAGGCGCATGGAGGGGTTGCCAACTTTGCTTATGGCGGCACGGCAGCACTTGCACCTTATTATGAACGCCGAACAGACTATGAGTTTTGGCGCGAGTTGGGTTGTCGTTTGGGGCAGACAGAGCACTGGCCAGACTCGACTTTACACGATGCTATAGGTAGAACCTTGGCGCCGGCAAACATGACGCTAGACGACTGGTGCGAGCGCGGCATTTATGCAGGACCGCTGCTTTTTAATAAGCATGAATTATTAGATGAAAATGGCAACCCGCAGGGATTTGCCACTACCACCGGTAAGCTAGAGCTTGCCAATGAATTTTTGGCTGGGTTGGGTTCAAGCAGATTACCTAAGCCGGTTTTGGAGATTCTAAATTTTCCTAATGCATTAAAGACTGAGCAAGAGCTTTCTGACAGCCAAGCTCAAAAGGAAAAAATGCCAACGTTAACTTTAATAACCGGCGCCCGCAAGCAACCCTATTGGGCTTCGTCCTATTTTAACAACCCCGAGTTTCGCAAACGATATCCTTTGCCCCAAGCAGATATGAGCGCGGCAACGCTGGCACTTCTCAACATAAAAAAAGGTGATTGGGTAATGGTGCGCACTGCTCATGGCGAAGCGAAATTCGTAGCCAATGAGGCTGAGCTTTTAGATGGCGTTGTAAGCGTAGATTACGGTTGGTGGTTTCCAGAAGAGGAGCCAGGTGAGCCCCATTTAAGTGGAGCAATGCGCTCTAATGCTAACATGCTAACATCAGCTGATGCTAGCATATGCGAGCCGCTTATTGGCACTTGGACATATAATGGCATTGCTTGCGTTGTTAGTGCGGTGTAGTGGCGGACGAACACAGCTTTTCCCTACGCTGGCGGTTTGTTAGACATCGCCGCCGTGCTGTCGTGCACCGCGACTCAGTGCTACATCGCCGCCCGCGTCGCCTTGCCACATCTCTAAATTGCCGCCCGTGCCACCGCGCCACCGCGCTACATCGCTACTCATACCTAAGCGCTTGTATCGGCTGCATGCGCGCTGCTTTACCTGCAGGATATAAGCCAAATACAACCCCTATTAATGTCGAGAAGATCACAGACGCCAGCACAACTGTTCCGGAAAGACTGTAAGGCATACTGAATGTCACAGACCCGCTTGACGCTGCAGCCGAGCCATAAATTGATACCAGATTTACAACCAGCACGACTATCGCAGATGCTGCTACGCCAATTGCACAGCCAATTAGACAGATAACTAGCGCCTCTAGTAAAAATTGCGCCATGATGCTAGAGCGAGTCGCTCCTATGGCTTTACGAATACCAATCTCGCGTGTGCGTTCGGTAACGGATACCAACATGATGTTCATAATGCCTATGCCACCTACCAGAAGCGAGATTGCCGCGATGCCACCTAATAGGAGTGCAAAAGTATCTTGAACACTAGATAATGTTTCCGAAAGCGTGCGCATGCTTTGCACATAGTAGGCATCGGTGTTGCCATTAAAGCGTTGTAGTAGCGCTAAGTTAAGGTCGATCTCGGCAGCGTCTATGCTATTGTTGTCTATGGCGGTAGCATAAAAGTTTGTTACTGCCGCGCTTCCTGCAAGACGCAAGCTTAAAGAGAATGGTACATAGATCGCATAGGACTGCTGACCAATTGCTGTTACGCTATCGCTTTTCTCTAAAACTCCAATGACTGTATAAAGCATATCGTCGGTGCGAAAAGTACGGCCAATAATGTCATTAATTACCACGTTCTCAAATAATTCTGCGGCAGCCTCATTGCTTAGCACGGCTACATGTGTGCCATTTTTAACATCGGGCAAGCTTATTAATCTTCCTGCCGCCAGCTTGTTGTTCATGATGTTAAAGTATGCGTTAGTGGTGCCAATGACGTTAACACGAATACTGCTTGTGCCTTTGCGCACACTAGCAGAACTTAAAAACTGAGGCGCTGCTTGAGCTAGATTTTCGCTGGCAATAAGCTTGTCTAGCTCGTCTAATGCTATAGGTTCGCCGCCGTCGTCGCGAATGCTTACGGTAAAAAGGTCGTTGCCCATAGAAGAGATACTGCTTGCAACCGAACTGGTGGCACTGGTAACAAGAGAGACCAATACGACAAGTGCCATAACACCAATAATTATTCCAAGCATGGTAAGAAATGAACGCATTTTAGAGGCCAAAATAGACTTCAAGGCCATCTTTATGGACTGTAAAATCATTGTCTGCCATCTTTCTGCTCGTTGTTTGTGCTCGCGCTGTCGTCCGCATCGGCGCCACCCGCACCACGGCCACCCGCATCGGCGCCGCTCACGCCATGGCCGCCCGCACCACTTACATCGCCATTCTTAATAGCCGCGCCGTCGCCCGCGCCACGGCCGCACGCATCGCCATTCTTAATAGCCGCGCCATGGCCGCTCACACCATGGCCGCCCGCACCGTCGCCACTCACACCATGGCCGCCCGCACCACCATCACTCAGTTTTCCATCCATAATATGCAACAAATGGCCTGTTTGAGCAGCTATGTTATGGTCATGAGTGATTAACACAATGGTGCTGCCGGCTGCGTTAAGTTCGTGCAAAAGCTGCATGATTTCTGTTCCGGTTGCCGAATCTAAGTTACCTGTAGGTTCGTCTGCAAGAATCAATGAAGGGCGTGTTACCAAAGCGCGAGCAATGGCAGCGCGTTGTTGCTGCCCACCACTTATAGAGTTTGGAGTGTGATGTCCGCGCTCGCTAAGTCCAACTTTTTCTAAAGCTTCTTTAACCATTAAACGGCGCTTTGCCAACTTCACCCCCTGATAAATTAAAGGAAGCTCAACGTTTTCGGCTATGCTCATGCGCCCAATAAGATTGAAATTCTGAAACACAAAACCAATGTTGCGGTTGCGCAGTTGAGCCAGTTCGCTATCGCTCATGTCGGCAACAGAGGTGTTGTCTAAAAGGTATTCGCCACAATCGGCAGTATCCAAAATTCCAAGGATATTCATCAGCGTCGATTTTCCGCTTCCGGAAGGCCCAACAACGCCCACAAAAGCACCATCGCCTATGCTCAGGCTGACATCATTAAGCGCATGAACGACGCTGTCGCCAATATAATAATCTTTGTATATATGCCTAAGCTCTATCACTAGTGTTTCGCCTTTCCAAGCATTTCATCGCGAACTGACCGTCATAATATTCTGCTTTTACTTCATCTTTATAAAGCGCATCGTCGTTCCTGCTTTTAACAATAATTATGTCGAGAAACCCTCGTCGCTTCTACCTCATCGCTAACAAGAAACGCTCGCT
This sequence comes from Coriobacteriales bacterium, assembly GCA_031256715.1. Lineage (GTDB taxonomy): Bacteria > Actinomycetota > Coriobacteriia > Coriobacteriales > UBA8131 > JAIRQA01. The sequence goes on from JAIRQA010000107.1 coordinate 5,258, forward strand.
GCTTCTACCTCATCGCTAACAATAAACGCTCGCTGCCTCTACCGCATCGCTAACAATAAGCCCTCGTCGCTTCTACCGCATCGTCGTTGAACGTGCGCTGCCGCGAGAACCATCGTAGAGCATAATGGCGCCGCCTCCAGAATCGCCACCAAAATTGGGGCTGCTGGTAAAGCCGCCAAAACTATTGTTTCCAGAGCCAGTAGCTGCGCCCGAGCTTAATTGTTGCAAGTAGAAAACGATATCACCTGCGCTAAGACCAGAGCTTATCTCAACATAAAGTTCGTCCGAAAGACCCGTAGTCACCGTAACCTCGCCACTTAGGTTACCTTCCTCGTCGGCAGAAGTGTATACAAACATCTCGTTGCCACGCTGCTGCACTGCCGTAAGCGGCAAAGTTACAACATCTGTCGCTTGTTGCTTGATGATGTTTACAGTAGCCGCAAAACCAGCATACATACCATCGCTTTTGTCAAAGACAACATGAGCTACATAGCCATTATCTGATTTGCTTACACTAGTGACCTTTCCTGAGATTAGCTCACCAATTAGGGCATCAATTGTTAATGTGGCGTCTAATCCACTATGAACCGTGGCGATATCTTGCTCTGTTAGTGTTATGTCTACGCTCATTTGCGAACCAGAAAGTATGGTAAGGGCAGTGGCGTTTTTGCTGGCAACATCTACAGTTGTACTGCTGTCGGCTCCTGTGTTATTGTCTGTTCCAGTGCCTGCAGATGCGCCGGATCCGCCAGTAAGGTTGCTTGCGCCGCCTGCGTTTGCGCCAGCGTTTGTATCTGCGTTTGCTCCAGCGTTTCCTCCGGCTCCATCTAGTCCTCCCGAAACATTCTCGTTAGAGAGCACAATTACTGTTTTTACTGTGGCACTAGGATCACTTTTGGCTGTAAACTTTATAACATAGACACCTGCCTTGGTATCAAAATTGCTAATATTAATATCCATTTCTTCGGTGGTGGCAGGGGGATAAGTGCTTGTGTCAGAACCCGGAATTTGATTGCTGCTATTTGGATTGCCATTTGTATTGCTATTTGTATTGTTATTTTGGTTGTTATTTTGGTTGTTATTTTGGCTGCTGTTTTGACCATTGGGAACGGTAACTATTTCTGAACCAGTATTGGGCGTGGTGCTTGTGGCGTCGTCGTCTGGTTCGCCATTTGCAGTTAACCAACACTTGGCTTTTGCTAATTTAACAAGGTATTCTTTGGTTGTAGTCTCATTGGTGCATGCCTTTTGAGCATTGCTTAGGCTGTCGGTGGCATAAACTAAAGATTTGATACTTATTGAGCCATCATCGCTGGTGTTTGTTGTTGTTTTGTTTGGGTCTTCTGGTTGGGCTGCAGTTACTTCGTTTGAGGGCTCGTTAAGGGTTGCATTTGCTGCGGCAGTTAACAGCGAGCTGCTTGAGACTTCGCTAACCGATGCATTTGCCGCGGCAGTTAACAGCGAGCTGCTTGAAGCTTCGCTAACCGATGCATTTGCTGCGGCAGTGAAAAATGGCTCAGCAGTTGGGTTAAATATCGCATAGCCTATGTTGCCATTAAGATTGTAGCTTGCGGGCATATTGCCGCTACTGCCGCTGCCGCTAGATCCTGTGCCGCCTGTGCCTGACGAACTTCCAGAGGCTCCAGTTGCAGAGGTGATAGTGTCACCTTTCTTAATATTCACAGTGCCAATGCTTCCGGAAACATTTGAACGCAGATAAGGATCACCATAGAGTGTGTTTAATTGTGCTAGCACGCTAGCATAAGAGTCTCGCGTACGTTGAATAGCCGCAGAGCCGCTAACAGTGCTAAGGGTGTCGTCCAAAGTCTTAATCTCGGCTTCTACCTGCTTGATTGCCGCACTTACAGAGTCCTTCTGTACAGAAGCCAAAGCATCGCCCTCGCTAACTATATCACCAGCGGCTACATACACTTCGTCTATTTTTATTCCTAAAGGTGCCAAAATGTTAATGACTTCTGCTGCAATACTACCGCTGCCGCTGGTTGTTGTAGCAACAGTGCCCACCTCTGCAGTGGCCGAGGCAATTACAGACTGCGTGCTGCTTCTCTGCTGCATAGAGGTTAACTGTATGGCAATGATAACAGCAGTTACTGCCAGCACCAAAATAACAGCTATGGTGATAAAGGGCCACTTGGCAATTTTTTTCGTCCGCTCCATTTTTCTCCTATCCCACCGTTAAGACTATGGTGACAAACGCATGATATAAAGAATTGTCGTTAAAAATCCCACATAAATGGTTTCAAAGACCTCATCATATTATAGCGCTTGTTGGTAAGTAGTTGCCTGTACTGTTTGTTCTACATTTTATTTTCATGAATTCCTAGTTACTGATCACGCCTTCTCCCCCTGCGTCATCCTGAGATTGCCTTGGCGGCAATGCTCAAGGCTCTGACACTTTAGTCTGGCGAGCTAGAGTCTTTAAGCTCTTGCTTCGCTTGCCTCTAGAAGTCCTGGTGTGGGGCGTGACAATTCTTATGAATTCTGCACGTTGCAAATATAAGATATCACACTGAAAACAAACTGAAAGCGAGTTGATGCTTAGTTGTATTGCTTAGGTTTGCATGGGCATGCCTAGGCTTGCATTGGCTTGCATGGAACGATGCATGGGGTGAGGCAAGGGACGAGGCATGGGCATGCCTAGGCTTGTATTGGGTGAGGCTTAAACTTACTTAGGCTCGCATTGGCTCGCATTGGCTTGCATTGGCTTGCATGGAACGATGCCTGGGGTGAGGCTTGAAACGATGCCTGGGATGAGGCTTGAAAGGTAAATCCGGTAGGTTAATCTGAAACGCATAAATATTATGATTGAATGCCAACTGTACCCCAACTTTGCACTAGCAACTTTGCACTTCGGATGACATTTAACGCATGCATTTTTACCTCATAGAAGATGTTGAATTTCTTTGTGTAAACCGATATTCTTTTGACATGACAATATGTATCAGCCATGAATCAGCCTTGGAGTTTTGGCGAGCTGCTGAAGCCGATGTAGCAGAAGGCGTGCTAAATAAAACCTCTTCAGCAGCTCAACCAAAGACTCCTTTAGGTGCTGAACCTAACAAGACCGACTTACCCCCGAGCGCTGCGAGTGCTGCGAGTGCTGCCAAGGCTGCGAGCGCTGCAAAGGCTGCGAGCGCTGCGAGTGCTGCGAGTGCTGCCAAGGCTGCGAGCGCTGCGAGCTGCCTAGCGGTTCAGCGTGGCAGGAGACGTTTTGTAGCCTTGGCACCAGATGTAGCACCAACGGATGGCGAAATAGAGAGCATAAAAGCGTTTGGTTTTACATTGCCTGTTCACTTGGATGTTTATACCAAATCTGCGCGTCGACAGATTAAAGACGTCTGCTGCCATGTGTGCGGCAACCTGCCAACTCGGCATGGAAGCTATCTTTGTCTTGGAGCTGGAGTTTATGTAAGCAGCCCCGAGATGCTGTTTATGCAAATGGCAGAAAAACTTAGACTTGTTGCCCTAGTAGAGCTTGGCTATGAGCTTTGTGGTTCGTATGGTATGTCTGTTAAGGGCGCGCTAAGTACGCAAGAGCGGCTCGTTAAGTTTTGTGAGGCGATGCGTGGCAAAAAGGGTAACGGGCGCAAAGGCCACAGAATGGCGATGCGAGCGTTACGTTTTGTTGTAAATGGGTCAGCATCACCAATGGAGACAAAGCTCGCTTTGTTGCTATGTCTGCCGCATATGCTTGGCGGCTATGCGCTGCCTTTGCCAGTGCTTAATCATCGTATCGGTCTAACAAAGAGTGCAAGAATGACTTCAGACAAAAGCTACTTTAAATGCGATCTATTTTGGCCAGGAAAAAGCCTTGCAGTCGAGTATGACAGTGATACTTTTCACACCGGTTCCAGCCGTATCGCGGCAGATTCACGTAGACGCAATCAGATACTTGCTCTGGGAATCACAGTAATCACCGTTACAAAGCAGCAGATTTATAATGCAGATGAATTCAAGAAAACCGTGCATCAGATTTGCTGTAGTCTGAACCGTCGATTGCAATACAACCCCTCTATCTTTCCTGCCAAACTTGCTTCGTTAAGACGAGAGTTGCTGATAAAAAGCTAATACGCAACCTATGAGGACAAAACAGGTACTTGCCTTGCGCACGTGTCAGAAGGCAGTTAGACGTATTGTCTGTGTATTATGTTGAGAAATGCAATCTGTCCTGCAATATTTTGTGCCATCGCATATCATGTTCCGCCGAGAGGTCATTTTTTTGAGGCAATCGGCACAAGATGTGTCTGCTTTAACGGCTGATTGTCAGCAAACTAAGGACTAATTGAATTTCTCAACAAAAATGAAGATTTTATGGCATGAAGACTTGTTTCGCCATTTAGTCATAAACAATAAATTTGTTGGTTTTAGTTAAAAAAGATAACAGGTAACAGCTAAAATCCTGAATAATAGGTATGATTTCTTGGATGATCATTAGGCGCTCGGTGGAGCCGTGTGCCTCAATGCGGGCGCCCCGCAAAAAAACAAGCCACAATCCTACCTCTCCCACATTGTAAAGGCTGCTTCGCGTTGCTCAATTTCTGCTTCTGAGCGAGCATAGCGCTCTGCATAGCTGCGCCACTGTCTAACAATTGCAGCAATACGCTCAATAGACTCCTTTGCTTTGGCTTCCTTCATACCATAGGCGTCAGCACTTGCTAGCAAGCTAGCAAGCGAGCGTTTTACTTCCATGCGTCCAGTCAGTTGTGGTAAATCATATGGATCAGGTGATGTCGTTGGATTAACGTCAAAAAGTGGAGCGAGTTCCCACTGACCCTTAATGTGTAGTAAGCCATGATTTTTCCAATGGTCGTCTGTGTTATTTACCATTAGTAAAAAAGCAACACGATCAAAGAGTTTACGTGATTCTACGGGAGATATTTGTCGGTGCAGTTTTTGCGCAAAGACAGTGTAGGGTGTGATGAAAATAGGATTCGATGGCAACATCATGAAGGTTTCGGCACTCATATAAGGCACACGGTTGTGGCTATCACAGTTTGACTGCAGCACACCGCAATCGCAAGACTGTTTTTTGCCGGCGCAGGTGTCTGGCGTAGTTGTTTGCCGCTGCTGTCCGCTGTAGTTGTTTGTCGTAGCTGTTTGCCGTAAGCGGTCAAAGCGTTTCTCGACAAGAATAGAAATGTCGTCGAGCCAGTAGTGGCAAAAATTTGGAACCTCTATGCCTGCATCACGAGCCATTGCAAGGCAGGCCGCTTCCCAATGTGGGGATGCCAACTGCTCATCGCCCTGAAATTTTGCAATGCAAAGGTCGCCATCATCATCTACGAGAACAGTTTTGGGAAACTGCCCTCCATTAGTCTGACTTCCTGTAAATATCATCTTATTAACATCTGCTTCGTTGGCTTTACCGGCAACATAACGCTGAATGGTCTGATGGATTTCTGAAAGTTCATCTATGCCAACACAGCTGAAATCTGAACCCAAAAAGCTTTTGCCGCCATCGCCGCTTATGCGCAAGGCTCCCTGTCGTGTAAAGTCAGGTACATTTAAGAGATAGTCGATATCTGCAAGGCGTGTCGCACCAACTTTGCGCTCTATGAGCCTTTTTCCCCAACGATCCGGCATGGCATCGGCAAAGGCGCCAAGCATCTCGCGGTCTGCAGACCAGCCGCGAAAGACATCACGTTTAAGTGGTAAATCGGTAGACAGTGCAAAAGAGCTAGCAGAGGCAAGGTATTGTTCTGAGTATGTGAATTGAAAATGCGGAACGTTAAAGACATTGCGATTTCGCGAAACAAGCAACTCGCCCGCCATTGTTATGCCATCTATAGTGTCTAGAAAAACCTCATAGATCTCACTCATAATGCTTCGCCACCTGTGCTTTTGCGCATTTTGATTTATGGTTTGCTCTATATGAACAGCGATTATTCAGAGGCAAGCAATTCACTTTACTTTTCGTTTCTGGTTTTGCGGTAGATAAGTTCTCTGCCTAATTCGGTTTGAGCAGGGTAGCTGGCCTGAACAAGATGTGCGGCTATACCCAATGCTTCTAAGACGGCAAAGAAGTTTGCCAACGATGTGGTGCCACTTCCGTTTTCGATGTTTGCTAATGTTGTACGGCTAATGCCGGCACGCATAGCCAACTTCGTTGCCGTGATGCCTTGCAACTTGCGCCATGTGCGAATATTTATGCCTAATTCATGTAATTTGTGGGGTTCCATATTGTCTAATATAGTAGTCAATTTAATGCAATTTGTCTAGTATAACATACAAAACATATGTTTAGCATATGTCGTGCGTTCGCACCAAGACAGCACCAGGGCAGCCCCAAAACTAAGGCATGTTAAGCATCGGTGACGCATGTTTTGTTTCGAAGACAGAGATAAAGTGCATTGTAGAGATAAAGTGCATTGTGTTGAGAAATGCAATCTGTCCTGCAATATTTTGTGCCATTGCATATCATGTTCCGACGAGAGGTCATTTTTTTGAGGCAATCGGCACAAGATGTGTCTGCTTTAACGGCTGATTGTCAGCAAACGAAGGACTAATTGAATTTCTCAACAAAAAATGAAGATTTTATGGCATGAAGACTTGTGCCGCCCTTTAGTCATAAACAATAAACTTGTTGGTTATAGTCAAAAAAATGATATAAGGTTAACTTTAATGAGTTATAGACACTATTTCCTCTAAACACTACATTGGGACAGTCCCATTAAAAGGTGGCGCTTTAATGACTGTAAGTTGCAAAAGTTAAAAAATATCGTACAATTGCTACATGGATACGAAAGCGAACACAAAAGCAATCTCTGAGATTGCAGCATCTCAGATGGGGCTGATTACATCTGCTCAAGCTGCACGTTTTGGCGTATCTAGAAATGTTCTTGCCTATATGGCAAGGGTCGGAAAGGTCGAGAGAGTAGAACATGGCGTCTACCGTGTTTGCGGGGCACCTTACAGCGTTAATCAAGACATCTATGCTGTGTGGCTAAGCAGCGCTCCTGCACAAATGGCCCATGAAAGATACTCTGATTTCGACGGTACGGTTGTAGGCGGACGTAGCGCGGCAGCGATACATGGTATCGGCGACTTTTTCATTTCTCCATATCGCTTCTTTACTCACACACGTCTAAACTCCAAGCGTAAGAACATCATATTCACTAAACGGCTTGTAGACAAGGCGGATGTCGTATTCACTGACTTCGGACTGCCGCTCACAAGCATTACCAGAACAATTTATGACCTTATATATGACAACGAAGAACTATCACTCTTCTCTGGAGCATTTACGGATGCTCTAAAAGACAAATCATTTGATGCAGACCGACTAAGAGTTCTTTTCATGGAGCAGCTCGCCTCAAAGCGTTGTATTTACGAACAGTACTTCGATGAAATGATGAATATAGTGAATGGATAACAGATGCAATATCAAACACCTGCCGCTCTAGAAAGTGCCATAAGAGATGTTGCGAGGCATTCTGAAATGGACACTGGCAGGGCAATAACTCTGCTATGGTGGGATAGATTTTTAAGTCGAGTGTTTACTTCTGAGTGCCCAGAGTTTGTCCTGAAGGGTGGGCTTAGTATGCTTGCTAGAGTGTGCAGTCGCTACACCAAGGACATAGATTTGGCAGCAGAAGAAGCAGATATCAACGCTGCAGAAAAAAAGCTTGTTACACTCGCGTCGTTTGATCTGGGCGACTTTTTTCAGTTTTCCCTTAAAGACTCAGAGAGTATCAAACCTGATGCCGAATATCGAACAGGACGGCGCTTGATTTTTGATGTTGTAATTGGTAGCCAAAGGCGCGGAACCATTAAAGTTGATTTGGTTGTGGGCTGTATGCCAATCGGTGAGCTTGAACGTGTAGCCCCGGCAAATCGTTTGAACGTCAAAGGGCTTCCCGCAGCTGACTACTACCTTTATCCAATTGCCGATACAGTTGCCGACAAGGTTTGTGCCACAATTGCGACATACCCTGAAGATCGTCAGTCATCTAGAGTAAAAGACCTGATAGATCTGGTTGTAATTGCCAATAAAATATCTCTGGCCGCAGACATCCTCTGTAAAGCTATAGCCAGTGAGATGCGACAAAGAAAACTCAGAGGCATCGTAGCGTTTTGTATTCCAGACAGTTGGAGAACAAATACTATAAGCGCAAGCTATCGGAAGCTAGCACAAGAAGCCAATCTCTCTGCGTTCTATTATGACATCGAAAGCGCTGAAGAACTTGTCAAACGCTTGGTTGACCCATTGATTGGCAATGATGAGGTGGCAGGGCGTTGGGATCCCGATCTGCTTGCTTGGGTGACTTAAACTCCGTCGAATTTGCAAATTATCGTAGGGCGTCATAGTCTGTAGTTGTGCAGTCATCAGGCAAAGGTCTGAATAAGGTTTGTAACAGATATTCTTTTTGCGAACGCCATATGGCTTGGGGTAAGAGAGCTACGCCACAAGGTCGTAATTGCATGTATTTATCAGTGCTCACGCGCGTATTCTCCCGTTCATTGTGAAGTCGCAGTTATGCAATTATCCCGATGACAGAGATAAAGTGCATTGTGTTGAGAAATGCAATCTGTCCTGCAATATTTTGTGCCATTGCATATCATGTTCCGCCGAGAGGTCATTTTTTTGAGGCAATCGGCACAAGATGTCTCTGCTTTAGCGGCAGATTGTCAGCAAACGAAGGACTAATTGAATTTCTCAACAAAAAATGCAGATTTTATGTCATAAAGACTTGTTCTGCCCTTTAGTCACAAACAATAAATTTGTTGGTTTTAGTCAAAAAAAGATAACAGGTTACAGTTAAAATCCTGAATAATAGGCATGATTTCTATTTTATAATTAAAGAAAGTAGATAGACTTAAGCTCTTAGTTATTCAAGGAGAGTCGAATGAAACAGAAAATAGTACAGCTCGGCTTCATCATAGTGATAACTTGTGCCCAGTTTTTGATTATTGCCGGATGTGGTCAAAATGAGGCTCTTGCCGCAAAAGATATAAGCGAGCAGCTTAGCATGAAACTTGAGTCTGTAAAAGATTCTAATTCTGATGTAAATAAGATCATTAAATCTAATCTTAGTGAACTGTCGGCTATTGGTTTAGATGTAGATAGCTATATCGTGTCTTGGCTTGAAGATTATTATTACAGCATTGGTGAGATTGCTATAGATGGCGATAACGCAATAGCGACTGTTACAATAAACATTAAGCAATTAGGTCCGATACTAGATAGAGCGATTACAGACATTAATAATCTGAACACTTACAATTCGTCGTTTTCAGAATTAACTGCTGGTTTTATGAGTAAGGTGCGTGAGCTAATGCAACAGGCTTTAGATGAGGCGCCATTAGAAGCCGTTGTTATTAATTTTGCTTTTATGAAAACTGATGGTGCATGGATCCCTGACTCTAGTTTTAAAGAGGTGCTGCGTTTCGCTCTAACTAGTAATAGTGTCTTATTTTAGCATCAGTTGCAGCTCAAAAACGAGAAAGCCATTTAACGAATCCGTGAGCTGTTAAATGCCATCCGAAGTGCAAATTCGGGAGTGCGGTTGGCATTCAACCCGAATCCGTGAATACACGTTGCACAAAATGCGGGAAAACATACAAGAGTAGTTATTGGCGCCTATAATGCGCAAGGGGGAGATTTATTTCCAGAGCAAACAAAATGCCGCTAATCAATGTAAGTATTTGCTGACTCATGTATAGCGCACTGTACTTCATATTGTTGCGAACATAGTGGTTTAGTGAACCTAATTCTGCATGAATGATAAAATTTGCTAGTATGTCAAGCTCTATCTTGTCTTCAAATGACGCCTGCAGCGGTCGTAACACCTCTACAAGCTGATTGTAACCTTCTGTGACCAGCAGTTCCTGAAAGTCAGCGGGACCATTATTGCTAAACATCGCACGAAAGAAATCAGCATTGTCAAGTACATACTGAATTGCCACACAATACTTTTCAGTTGGATTCGCGCTGTGTAAGAGTACTGCATAACGATTATTCTTGTCTAATAATAATGTCATTTCGACGACTACATTAGAAATAAGCTGGCTAAGAAAGTCTTGAATGTTGTTGTAATGAATATAAAATGTAGCCCTGTTTATTTGTGCGCTCTGGCAAAGCTCTTTAACAGTTATATGGCTAACCTCCTTCTTCTGAATCAAACTTATTAAGGCAGTGGTAAGGTACTGTGTCGTTTTTGTCTTTCTCATCAATTGATCCATCTACAACCATCTCCTGAGTATAGCTGATGATTTGCAAGCAAATACGGTTACATATGCGCCTCTTTAATTAGTTGAAATAATACTGCAAAACGACTGTTTGGTCAAAAAAATTTCTGAAGTGTTATTTATTTTCTAAGCCTTTCGACAAATTAATAAAATCTGTCCTTTATTCGACAAATTCCTATTTTTTGTTGGTTGCGAAATTTATCATAAAGGACAAAATGGCAATAGCAAAAGATTAGTCTATTCCTGAAGAGAGAGGAGAAGTGATGGGCAGCGGCAGTTAGTTACTTGCGAGAGCTGTTGCAATTAACTTCATGCTTTGCGCATGAGTTATGGCTAAGCAACTATTTAAAGATGAAAATCAAAAAGTAATTTTTAAAAGTACTGTACCTATTCCAATAAGGGAGGTGAGAATGAAAATCATGTTGAGAAGGACGCAGATCTCGCTTGCTGTAGTTTTTTGTTTTGTTGTAGGGCTTGCATTAATTGCCTGTACTCCTAATTCGCAAAATTCGTCTGGTACAGGCGCTACAACAACAGCGGATTGGTCTATAGACGGCGATTGTATAACTTGTCATGCGTCAACGGAAGATAAGAATGGCGTACTTGGAAGTCTGTCTTTAATGCATGCCCAAAATGATTGTACAAGCTGCCATGCAGACGGTGATGGAGAGTTGTCAGGTGCGCATGCAAATGCAACAGGTGTCTCTAACGCAACAAAACTTAAAGTTACCACCGTCAAAAACGAGCAATGCCTTAGCTGCCACAGCTTAGAAACCATTAAGAAGGTAACTGAATTATGGGGCGGCAAGGAAGAAGTAAATCCTCACAATTCGATGCATGGAGTTGCTGTTACCTGCACCGATTGTCACGCAACACACGAGAGCTCGACAATGGCGTGTAACGAGTGTCATGGCTGGAAGTTACCGGATAACTGGATTCAGCCACCAACATACTAGTATGAAGTATTATTAAACTTAATGAAGGAGGAATTATGTTTCGCGATCAGATGGAATGGAATAGACGGCAATTTTTAAAGTTGGCGGCTACGGGAGCTGCAGCCGGTGTTGCTGCCGCTACTTTTACTGGATGTACGCCTAACGAGACGTCAACACTTAACTCGACTTCAGACACCTCGACAACACCCGCTCCGACTCAGCAAAATGTACGCCTAGAGGATCAGGTTTGGGATTTTGAAGTCGAGCCAAAGTATGATTTAGATGCAATTAAAGAGGAAGAAACACACGATGTAGTTGTGGTTGGTACTGCTACATCAGGAATGCACTGCATCTATGCGCTGTTGGAACAGGGTGCTGACGTAGTTGGCCTTGAGAAGCTAAATAGTGATTCGGTTGTTGTTGGCGGCATCGCTTATCGCCGCTCTGTTGGATTCTCTTGGGGTTTTTCTTATAACTCTGTTGCTCACAATCAGGGGCTAAAGGTGGAAATTGACCGCATTGTTCAGGATCAGGTTCGCATTTCAAACCACAAAGTTGACCAAAAACAGATTAGGCGAGTTGTAAATCTTGGTCCAACTGTTTCTGATTGGCAGCTTAAAATCCTGCGAGAGCATGGCGATGACGTAGATAACTTGTGGGTTGAAGATCATCCTGAGCGTCATCAGACACCTTTGCCAACCGATGCTACCGAGCGCCCCGGACAGCAGGATACCTATTGGCATCCGCTTGGATATACAATTTGGGCGGGGGATGTAGAGTGGGCCTTAGAAGAACAAGCAAAAGCCAAATTTGGTTTTGAAGTTACCTATGAAACAACTGCTAAAAAACTTATAAAAGACGATTCTGGCAGGGTTATTGGTGTTATTGCCCAAAAAGCAGATGGCACATTAGTAAAATATTATGGTAAAAAAGGTGTAGTTCTTGCAACAGGTGGTTACGAGGGCAATAAAGAGATGCAAAAAAAATACCTCACCGATGCCGACCGCTATATTGTTGCTGTTGGAAAAGCTACTAATACCGGTGATGGCTTACTAATGGGGCAGTGGGCAGGTGCAAAAGTTGAGGACTGGCCGCACACGGTTATGACTTGGGATGGCATGAGTCCGGAATGCATTCGTGCTGGCTATGATTATATAGGTGTAGCGCGCCAAGCATGGCTTTATGTTAATGCTTATGGACAACGTTTTATGAATGAGGATGTAACATTTGGTGGCCAAGGTCGCTCTATATCTATTCAGCCATATGCGAAGATGTGGACCATCTTTGATGACAAATACAAGGATCCTGATGTTGAGATAAACCTTAAAGGTACTGTTTGCCGCAGAATGACTACTGTCTACCATACAATGCCAGGACCAGGCGGCATAATGCCATTTTGCACTAATGAAGCTACGCAAGATTTAATTGATGCCGGAGTAATTCTTAAGGCTGACACCCTTGAAGAACTTGCCGATCTAATGATTGAAAAAGGTCCTGCATTTGGCATTGGTAACGAGTTAGATAAAGAAGGTTTTCTAAAAACGGTTGCGCGCTATAACGAGCTTTGCGAAGAAGGATACGACTGGGATTTTGGTAAAGATCCAATTTGCCTTTACAAGGTTGACAAACCGCCTTATTATGCCGTTCGCTCTGGATGTGGCTTTCTTGTAACTCAATCTGGAGTTTATGTAGATGAGCACATGCGCGTCCTAAGCAAAGATGTAAGCCGCAAGCCTATTGAAGGATTATATGCCATTGGAAATGTTGCCAGTGGATTTAATGCTTTTGAGTTTTCGATGGATACCAATCTTGGCTCGCTGGGACGAGCAGCCACGACTGGCTATATTGCTGCTCACGAAGTTTTGGGGTTGCCGCTAGAAGAGGATCCAAAAAAGACGCCATTCCGCAACAAGAACATCTTTGAATAGTCTTAATGCTAATCATGGGAGCGGCTCATTTTTGCCGCTCCCGTTTTACTGGTTTAAGCATAAATATTACAGCTTCGCCATGGCGGTTGGCGTTGCATGTCTTCGCATCTGCTAGACTCTCTGTTTGTAACTTCGGCCATGCCACTAATCCCTTTATAGTCAAAAAAAATGATATAAGGTCAACTTATTGCTCTATATATGCAAAGTTGCTACGACCTAAATTAACGTTGCCCAATTGTAAGATTCAGTTAACAAAACTATGCATAATATTTGTATTTTTAGCAGAATTTTTGTACTTTTAAAAAAAACGGAATAAAAAAGTGGTGATTTGCACTTGTCAAACCTTGTGTAAAACTGGTAAACTGCTACAGGTCAAATCTCAATGGTGAGCATATTGCGTGTGCAAATGGCGGTTTGGGATTTTGGGCGTTGGGGAATTTAACGCCTTTTTATTTTTTTGTTAGTTTATTGATGTTTTACGAGTGACAAAGGGGCAAAAGAAATGAAGAATGCGCAAGCAAGTTTGCAAGCGTCAAGCATGCCAAAAAATGTTGTATCCATCATGCTAGTTATTATTATGACAGTGGCATTGCTGCCGTTGTCAGCGATAACAACAGCAGCCATGCCTGCAACGGTGGCGCACGCCGCACCTGGTGGCTACAAGTATAGTGGCAACCGCTTTTACTATGAGGCATTGGCAAGTCAGCCTTTTGGCAGCCAATTACAGGCATTCTATAACATGCTTGTAAAAGAGGCAGAGGCCATACACACAGATCTTACAACTGACTATCCTCAGACACCTGGCGAGTCTTATTCAATTTATAAAGTCATTGACATTAGCTCTTTGCAGATACCAAATGATATGTTTACTTTTATAGATTCTAAGAACAGAACCGCATCGGACATGCTGGATGTTGCCGGAAACGCATTTTTTCATGATAATCAGCAGTATCTTTTTTTACAGCCATTTTTATACTTTAATGGTCAGTTTCCCAATAATCAGAAAGCTCCATACTATCAAACGGCAACACTGTTTTTTGACAACGACAGAGACGCGCAGGCTTACGACTATCGCCTTGCCGCCGACAGGCGAGCACATATGGCTATGGTGGATGCAACCTTTGCCAAATATCAGGCATTAACCGCAAGCGCGGCTTCTAAGTACGAAAAAGCGCGTCTGGTACACGACCAGATTGTTGCCGATTGGGACTATTCTGGCGGCAACGGCAGTCCTTATCAAGGAAAAATGATTGGTGCTATGGGACTTTCCGATAATGGCATAGTCTGCCGCGGTTATGCGACACTTTATGCATTTGTTCTTAACAATCTTGGTGTTCCCACTGTTTTTGTTGGTGGAGAAATGGTTTCGGGTGGTAATCCTATTGGTGGGCACGCATGGAACCTTGTTTTAATGGATGATGGAAAATATTATTACGCCGATCTTACTTGGGCAGACAATCAAAAAACAGACTATACCGGCGATCCTGGCAACTTTAAAAACCCTGTTAGCTACGAATGGTTTTTGTTGGGCGGCGGTAACTCAGGCAAGTTTTCGCAGAGTCATTCGCCTGACATTACTTTCTTACAAAGTCCATATATCTCGCCGGCAAATATTGCAACTGACGAACAATACAACTATAAAAAAATCCATAGCAACTATAAGTTCCTTTTAGATGTTCCTGGTGAACGCTTTAAAGGATACGATCTGGGCACATATAAAATGCCTGCAACAGGAAACCCAAACATTCGTCCCCAGTACTTTGACACTAACATGGTGATGGGCGTAGATTACGATATTCGCTTTGAGTCGCCACTGGTGCTTGGCAAAAACCGCGTCTGGTTTATTGGTAAAGGCAATTATCGTGGCATGGATTTTGGCTACATAACTTTGGTAGACAACACGTCAAGCATTCAATTTACAGTAGATTTACCAAAAGACAAATATGAGTTTACCGGTAACCAGATTAAGCCAGAGCCTATTGTTAGAAATGGCAACAGCCTTTTAATTAAAGGGCAGGATTATACGGTTACCTACGAGAACAATATCGCAAAGGGCACAAACGCAAAAGTTAAAATTATTGGCGCTGGTTACTATCTAGGCTTAGCTTCAGAAAAGAATTTTGAGATTTTTTCACGTTCATTTACAAATAACCTAACCGCGGCGCAATTTCAGGCTATTTATCCATCTACAAAAAATGCTCTGGTTTTGGTTTTAGAAGACCTTAACCGCGGATATGGAAAACCGGCGAATCTAAACGCTAATGTCTTAAAGCACGCACAGGCAGCTGCCGTTAAGTATGGTCTTGATCTTTATGTTATAGATTATTCCTCAGATTTAGATACCTATGGTTTTTATCGTGACTTAATGAGTAGGTTTACGGCAAACAGAAGTTTTGGCGGTCGTCCAATTCTTGGTTTATATAAGTCTTTGTCAGACTTTGAAGCCTATGCAGACACGATGAACTGGTCAGGCAATCCTTATCCACTTACTTACGAAGATCAGGTTGATGAAATTGTTAAAAATTTCTTTGGCACTGCGGGTGGTGGCGCCTCTACAAAGATTGACATTAGCTCTGCTACCATCAAGCTTAGCTTTACGACAGCCGCATATACTGGTAGCGAAATTAAGCCAGCCGTGACAGTTACTTATCAATCTAAAACTCTTGTAGAAAATCAGGATTACATTCTGCAATACTTTGACAACATTAATCCGGGCGTAGATACGGCATCGGTCTCTGTTATAGGTAAAGGCAGCTACACATCTTCTAAGGCGGCGACATTTACAATTACTACGGCAATTGCTCCGCCCACAAAAACGCCTGCAAAATCTGACCTCGTGTTTAGTATTCCCACCGGACATGTTTATAATAGCTCTGCTCAAGGTATAGGTGCAGTAACAGTAAAGACAGGTATTTCAGGCATTGGTGCTATTACGGTTAAGTACAATGGCTCTGCTACATTGCCTATAAATGCTGGTAGCTATGCAGTAACGGTTGATATCGCTGCTGGCTCTAGTTACGCTGCCGCAAATGGAATAGCACTTGGAACATATAGCATTGCCAAGGCAAATGCTGTGGCGCCAACTAGTTTGCGAGCCACATACGGTAGTTCCCTAAATAATGTTGCGTTGCCTTCTGGGTGGACATGGGTTAGCCCATCTGATTCTGTTGGCGATGCGGGTACGCGTACGCATAGGGCAAATTTTGCTGGCGATACAAACTATCATGCTATCACATCTGTTTTATTAACTGTTACCGTGGCAAAGGCAATGCCATCCTTACCACTTGTTATGGCAACTACTTATGGCAAGACACTTTCTACCATTAGCTTGCCACTTGGCTGGACTTGGGATAGCCCAATGACTTTAGTTGGTAACGTTGGGCCACAGACGCATAAGGCAAGCTATGCAGGCACTGCCAACTATCAATCGCGCTCAGCTGTCTCTTTAAACATTAACGTGTATAAGGCTTTACAGTCTGCACCGAGTGCCCCTGTGGTTGCCAGCAAGACGCAGGTGTCGGTGACACTTGTTGCTGTGTCTGGTGCCGAGTATCGTTGTGGCGATTCTGGCGCTTGGCAAACTTCACCCGTCTTTAAGAGCCTTACCGCAAACACTCAGTATACTTTTTACCAGCGTCTAAGGGCAGACAGCAATCATTTGCCCTCACCTGCAAGTGCGGGCACTATTGTGCGCACAGATGGTACGGCTAGCAAGCCTATACCAACAAAGGATAACCTTGCATTTAATATACCTACAGGTCGTGTTTACAATGGCTCTGCTCAAGGCATTGGTGCAGTTAGCGCGAGGGCTGGACTTGCGGGCATGGGTGCTATTACAGTTCTTTACAATGGCTCAACAGTCTTACCGTGTGATGCGAAAAGCTATACGGTAACAGTTAATATCGCACCAGGCACAAACTTTGCTTCTGTAAATGGGCTTACGCTAGGAACCTATATAATTGCTAAGGCTACACCAGCTGTGCCATCTGGGTTGCCATCTGCCACCTATGGCGACTTGCTATCGTCAGTTAGCTTGCCCATTGGTTGGTCGTGGGATAATCCATTAGCTCCTGTTGGTAATGCCGGAATTCGCTCCCATAAGGCAAATTACAAAGCAATTTCTAGCAATTATCTTAATCGTGCCGGTGTTTCTGTTAGCATAGTTGTTGGTAAGGCAAAACAAAGTGCTCTGCCTGCGCCACGCATAGCCACAAGGACGCGAACAACTATCACGTTAGATGCAGCTTTAGGCGCCGAATATCGCTGTGATAATGGTGCTTGGCAGAAATCCAATGTTTTTAGTGGGTTAAGGACAGACACACAATATACTTTCTATCAGCGTCTGGCAGGTACAATTAACTTCTATGAGTCACCTATAAGCCCAGGAACGCAAGCTAAGACGGCATCGTTTTCTGGCACGGTTGTGACCTTCTCGACATTACAATTAGGTGGTCGCAATATAGATATTCCAGCACGTTCTACAGAGCAGGGCAAGCAAGCCATTATTTGGGATGATAATTTAAGTGGCAACCAGCGCTTTAGATTGAAAGGCGTGGGAAACGGCTATTATAATATTATAAATGTGAACTCTGGCTTGGCGTTAGACATAAGTGGCGCTCGCATTGCCAATGGCGCCGAGGTGATTCAGTGGCCATTAAATGGCAGCGATAATCAGAAGTGGTCACTTGTTGCGACTGCCGATGGTGCTTATATGATTGCTTCGGCGCTAAACAGCAACTATGTTTTAGATATTAATGGTGGCGGCGAATTTAGCGGAAGCAAGTTGATTATTTGGAAGCGTCACGGGGGCACCAATCAGAAATGGGCAATAGATGTTGTTTCGTCTACAGTTTCTGATGGCGCTTATGTAATTACCACTGCTGTTTCGGGCGGCAGAGCAATGGATATAGAGGCCAACTCGAAAGACGGTGGCGCCAAGATGTTGCTTTGGGATCGTCACAACATGGCAAACCAGCAGTTCACCTTAAAGTATATGGAGTCTACAGGTTACTACGTTATGACTAATGTTGGTTCGGGGCAGTCTGTAGATGTTAATGGTGGCTCTACACAAGATGGTGCGCAGGTTATTCAGTGGCCTTTGCATGGCAAGCTTAACCAGCAGTGGGCAATTGTGCCAACAGGGCAACACATTGGTGACAAGCCAACCTATTTTGTGATTGCGGCTAACTCTGGGCTTGCGTTAGATGTAGAGGGCGGCAATGCTGCGAATAACGGCAACATAATTCAGTGGCCTTTGCATGGCAAGCTTAACCAGCAGTGGATTTTAACGGATGTATCTGCAATTCGGGCTTATTAAGCGACACTTAAGAAAAAACACTTAAGAAAAACTTAATGTTGAGAAGAAAGGTGGTGCTGGGAGGTTTTAGCATCACCTTTCTTGTTCAACTATCAAGTTGTCACAGATGGCAACAAAAGTTGTTGCGTAGTAGACACCTGCAATAATTAGGGCGATGCCAAGTCCGGTATAAAAAAAGCCAATAATTTGGCCTGGCACAAAACCAGACATGCGCACTGCCGCGCCCAAAAAGATCATCACAGCTAAAATGGCATAGGATTGGGCATCAAAAAACTTAAAGAGGAAACTCATGCTATCTGTATAGCCTGTTATTCTACGAATATGCTTGCGTGCTATCATTAAGAAAACAAATAAGAAAAACAGAAGCGTGATAAGAAAACCAACTACCATGGTTGTGTCCCATGGTGTAGGGGAGGCAGACACGCCCACAGAGACAACACCAACACCTGCTAAAAGCCAGACAGCAGCTGCCACAGCAATAAGAGATTTTGTTGGAATTAATAACATGTTTGCTCCATTCTGTTGTCGTTTGCTTCATCGTGTTGTTACACAAAGATATTAATAGCTCACAAAAGATTGTTATCTTTCATAATGTCGATTGTAACACTTATCTTTAATTGAGACTAGCGCGGTAACAATTCGTTCGGCTAAAGCCATGTTGGCTAGTTTCTGTTCACGCCCCCATCTGTCATCCTGAGATTGCCGTGGCGGCAATGCTTAAGGCTCTGACACTTCGGTCTGGCTAACTAGAGCCTTAAGCTCTCGCTTTGCTCGCCTCTAGATGACATGGGGTAGGACGTGAACAGAAACGTTGCTTAATGTTACGCTATGGGTTATTTAAGGACTGTACTTTGCTAGTTCCACCAACTAGCACTTGGTTCAAGTATCGTAATGTCGCTTGAGTCTATGCCAGCTGATATAAGGGCGTCTTGAAGCGCGAATCTATAGGGGAGTTCTGATACGTCATGACCAAGTTCGATTATGGCTATGTCGCAGTCCTGTAAATAAAGAGCCTCATGATGGCGTAGTTCACCAGTAACAAAGCAGTCTGCTTTCGCGGCTATGACTTCGGGAATAACTTCGCCAGCGCCTCCTGAGCAAATGGCAATGGTATGTAACGGCTTTTTTGCATTGCCCCAAACTTTGGCAACTGCGCCAAATTTGCATTGGTATCTATGTGCAAGTTCTTCTAATGCTAGCATGCTAGTATATTCTTCTGTTGTTGTAGGTATTGCAAGTTGCCCCAATGAGCCATTGCCATTAGGTTTTAGTGCTTTTGTGTATTTTAAACCAACTGGTTCTAATAACATGCTAGCGCAAGATGGCGCACAGTCTAGGTTAGTATGCATTGCCAGTAGAGCCACGCCAATGGCGGCAGTGTTTGCGGGCAAAATATAGTTTGCTTCGTCAGCCGCGCTATTTACGGCAGCAACTCTTGCGCATCCTGCTGCCCATATTGCGGCGCCATTGGATATTGCAGCAGATGGCGCGGCAACAAAGCTGTCTGGTGTGTTCCAAAATGCCGGATGGTGCGAGACAAGCAGATTGCAGCCAGCTGTTGCCGCCGCATTTATCATTGGTACTGTCTGATCAAGTGAAATTGCGATGCGTGAGACGGGGGTGTTGCGATCGCCTGCCAAAAGTCCAAAGCGATCGCCTGGCATGGCGTCAGCCGCTGGGAATGCCAAGAAGAGGATCTTCTCGACATCACCAATATTAAATTTTGCCATAAAGCCTCCATTTCTTGTGTCTGCGCATTGCATGCATTACATGTGTCGCGACATACGTCGATTATTGCTTTTGCCTTGTTTTTTGCGCGTTTTTTGCTAGTGCGGCACAGATGTTTCTTTATGTTGGGGTAAAATAGCTTACTACAAGAAACTACCGATAACAAGTAAAGTTAACAAAAAAAGGAGAACTATGGCTCAATTTGACTTGAAGATTGCCAAAAAAGAACGCAGCGATGGCAAAATTCAGCTGGACGTGACAATTCCGGCACGTATCACGGGCAACATCATTAAGGGCGCTACGATGGCGATGGCGATGTCAAACAAAATTAGCCTTAAAGATGTTCAAGAAGCAGATATTATTTCTACAGTTATAGAAAAAGTTGGCGAGCCTGCCTACAATGCTTTCATCAATCATTACGCCATGGTGTCTATGGCGCCGTTTGCGGTGAGTGAAAAAGCTCTAGAGATTGTTATGGAGCCAGAGACAGAAAGTAAAGACCAGCTTTGTGCTAATAAGGACTTCCGTTTTGTAGTTGTGGTCACACCCAAACCACACTACGAGCTGAAGTCTTACGACCCTGTTACTGTGCGGTTGCCAAAGCCAGTTGTTACCGAGGCAGAAATTGATGCTCAGCTTGTGGCCTTGGCAGAAAACAATGCACAGTCGATGGCCGATGACGATGCTTGCGTGCAGGCGAATTCGGAAATTGTTATAGGCATAGAGACAAAGCACAAAGAAAGCGGCGAGCAAAATAGCATTCTTACTGCTCCCAAGCGTGTATATAAACTGGGTGATGGATTTTTGCCGGCCGAATTTGACGAGGCTCTTATTGGCATGAAGGCAGGCGAGAGCCGCACTTTTGACTTTAACCTGCCTGGAATTGAGGGTAGCGAACCAACACCTGTGACAACAACTGTCACATTGACGCAAGTTAACAAGCGCGTGATTCCTGCAATTACTGATGCCTGGGTAGAGGCAAATATTCCCGAAGCCAAAAATGTTGAAGGCTTGCGCAAGATGGTTCACGAGCAGGGCACCGAGTACAAGAATAAGGAATTCGAGAACCAGAAGTTTTTTATGGCAGCATCAGAATTAGCAACGCGCTTTATTGGTAGCATTCCAGATGAGATTTACGAGCACACACGTGCCAATATGATTCAGGGCTTAACTGCTAGCCTGCAACAACAAGGCATGACAATCAAGCAATACCTTGAGCAAATGGGTATGGACGAACAACAGTTCTCGATGCAGCTGATGATGCAGGTGCGTGAGTCCTTGCGCCAGGGTTTTGCCTTAGATGCCTTAGCTCGTCATTTAAAACTTACCATAAACAAAGACGACTACGAAGATGCCCTGAAGCGCATTGCGCCTAATAATGTAGAGGAAGCCAGAAAAGAGTACGAGCAATCTGGACGTACCTACCTAATAAACGAGGCGGCGCTGCGTACTAAAGCTAATAAGTGGTTATACGATAATGCTAACTTTGAGTACATTGGCGAGTAGATAAGTTAATATGACGCAACATCGCTAGTGCAAAATTATAGATTATTAGTGCAAAAGCTATATAAGGAGTAAAATGAAGGCAATTATCCCTGCTGCCGGTCTTGGCACGCGTTTTTTACCTGCCACCAAGGCGCAACCCAAAGAAATGTTGCCTGTCTTAGACAAGCCAGTTATTCAATATGTTGTTGAGGAGGCGCTTGCTGCTGGCGCTAGTGAAGTTGTTATTGTTACAAGTGCTGAAAAGCCCTCGATACGCGAGCATTTCTCTGCCGCACCTAAGCTAGAGTCGTTTCTTACTAAAAATGGTAAGTCTGAGTTGGCGGCCGCTGTTGCGCATGCCGGTTCATTGCCAGTGAGCTTTGCGTTGCAACAAGAAGCTCTTGGTTTGGGGCATGCGGTGCTGTGCGCAGCAGAGGCAACCGTGGCAGAGCCATTTTACGTTTTATTGGGAGATGTTATAGTTCCCGATAATGACATCTTACCACGCATGAAAGCTGTTAGTGACGCCCATAACGGTGCTAGTGTGCT
>JAIRQA010000059.1 GCA_031256715.1 Coriobacteriales bacterium
AGAACGCTACCAAACAGAAATTGTAACTGGACGTAAGCAACATGTTGCCATTGCAGGTTCAGAAGAGAAGCGCGATGCCGATATGGTTATAGTTGCAATGGGGTTTGCTGGTCCAGAACCAGACATCATTAATGCCTTAGGCATAAAAACGACAAAATCAGGTTTGGTACAAACAATGGCGGATGGCTATCGCACTTCTGATGCTTCCATCTTTTGCGCTGGTGACATGCGTCGCGGTCAGAGCCTTGTTGTTTGGGCTCTTAAAGAAGGACGTGATGCAGCCATAGAGTGCCATCAATATCTAAATGACCGTGCCAATGAAATAATTCGAGGAAGCGTGAAAGACTGAACAAGCTTTCATAGCGAATTTATGACACATAAGTTCGGCAGTTCTTTGCAATGAAAATGACAAAGAATACAACAGCTTTGCGATATTTCGCCAAGAGTAGAATAACAATATAAATTAGTTAACATAAGATATATTATCAGATTTTCTAATTTACTTTTAAATTCGCCTTCAAACTGGTTTTAGAAAAACTTTCACCTAAGAACTGACTTTCAGACTGTTTTTATTAGATTAATCTTTACCTAACAGATAAACTTTCCCTAAATTATTTGATAGCTTTCCAAAAATCACTTTATAAAGGCAATCCGGAATCCGCAATGAAGCTTCTAATTTAACAAGGCAACCTAGAAATCGTGGAAAGCTTCTAGAATGCCACTAAACTTCCATTATTATAGGAATAATCATTGGACGCCTACGCACGCGTTCCCACAGCAGTGACAACAAAGCCTCTCGCAAAGCGCGTTTTAAGAGATTTGGGTTACTGCGATGTTCATGCGCAGAATTGGCCACGGTCTTCTCGACAATAGCAATTGCATCTTTAAGCAGATCAGGATCATCGCCGCCAGAGACCCCACGCATAATAACTTCTGGAGTTCCGGCGCTCTTAAGCTCGCGCTGACGCAACATACAAACCACTGTAACAATACCTTCATTAGCCATAGCTTGACGGTCTTTAAGAACTATGCTGCTTAAATCGCCAACCGATAAACCATCTACATAAATGATGCCGCTCTCTACTGGTTCACCGCGCTTAATAGCGCCATTAGTCATGGTTAAAGTATCGCCATTCTCCATTAAAAATACACAATTTTGTGCAACACCAACCTCTTGCGCTAGTTTAGCGTGAGCGCGCAGATGCATAACTTCGCCATGCACAGGCATAAAGTGTCTTGGGTTGGCCATGGCAAGCATTAGCTTTAACTCTTCGGAACCCGCATGACCAGATACGTGAACCATAGCGCGTTGTTTGTCATAAACATCGGCACCAATTTTAGACAAGGCATTAATTACTCTGGTCACCGCCTTTTCATTGCCTGGTACAGGAGTGGCTGATATTATAACCGTGTCTCCATCCTCGATCTCTATTGTGCGATGTTCGCTATTTGACATGCGCGCCAACGCACTTAGAGGCTCACCCTGAGAGCCCGTGCACAGGATTACAACTTTGTCTGAGGGAATATCCTTGGCCGCATATGCATCGATAATATCATTTTCGTTTATTTTTAAATAACCAAGATCGCGTGCTATTTTAGTATTAGTAATCATCGAGCGACCAGTTACAGCTACTTTGCGATTGGCAGCAACTGCCGCATCGCAAACTTGCTGTATGCGATGAATGTGACTTGCAAAAGAAGCTACAATGACGCGCTTTTTAGCAGAAGCAATTATACTTTGCAATGTCTTGCCAACTTCTGCTTCAGAGCGCGTGAAGTTAAGATTTGTAGCGTTGGTAGAATCCGAAAGCATCAGATCTACTCCTGCTGCCGCAAAACGTGAAATAGCGGCAAAATCTGTATGAACACCATCTATTGGTGTCTGGTCGAGCTTAAAATCGCCAGTGTGCAAGACGTTTCCGGCCGGACACTTAATAAAAACTCCTAAAGCAGCAGGAATAGAATGGTTAACCGCAAAAAATTCGCAGCAAAATGCACCAAGTTTGGCTGAGCCACCAGATTTTATCTCATTAAAACGATGGTTCTTAATCTTGTGTTCAGCAAATTTGCCCTCTATTAGACCCAAAGTTAGTTTAGAACTATAAATTGGTACCGGAATGTCTAAATCCTTTAGTAGATAAGGCAAAGCACCGGTGTGGTCTTCGTGCCCATGCGTGATTATGATGCCTCGAATTTTGTTAGCGTTCTCTAACAAATATGTATAGTCCGGCAAAATTAGATCAACTCCAGGATGATCGTCATCGGGAAACATCAAACCAGCATCTACAACAAGCATGTCATTGCCATATTCGAAGGCTGTCATATTCTTACCAATGCCATCCAGCCCACCAAGCGGAATGATTCGCAATTGTGTATCATTATTATGTAGAGAAGGACTGTTCTTCTTGTTAGTATCCTCTTCATACAAAACACGCGTGCTGCCATTTTTGTTAACTTGAGGCTTTGTTGTTGGCAAAGACTTTTGCGCCTTTACCGTCTTTGCCGTCTCTGCCGTCTTTGCCGCTATCGCCGCTATCACCGCTTCTGTAGTATTTACAGACTTTGAATATTTTTCGTCTGAATGCTTAATATTTGTTGTTTTGATGCTCTTTGCACTTGATTTCTTTATTTTAAGGCTTGTCAATTTTTTTCTTCCATTACCCATCATTGTGTCTTTTCTTGTCTTGCCATGAGTGACATCACGAGTATCTGCTTGTGTACTAACGCGTTCACTAGCACGAGATATGTCACGTTCGCCAGCACGTGCATTACCGTAAGTAACATTGCGCGAGTTTGCATTTAAGTTTGCATTTGAGTTCGCATGCGTTTTTGCATGTTCTTTGTGACTAGATTTATCTCTAGTGTTCTTTTCTCTTGCAAAACCGTTCTTCTGGGCATTGCTTAAAGTTTGAGCAATTTTATGCTGCTCATTGTTAACCTGTTTGTTAGCTCCTTTGTTAACCTCATTGTTAACCTGTTTGCCAACATCATTGTTAACTGCGCCTCCAGTTGCCAGATGTGCTTTATTGGCGCGCACTCGTGGTGTCCTTTTTTGCAAAAAAGGATCTCCTTTCAGTATCTGCAGGCAGAAAAATGCGTGCCTGCAAGCTGTGCTAGGTGAGCTTTTTTTGCCGCACCATCTGTACTTATAAATAAGTGCAGTACTTTTAGCACAACTATTGTTATCTGAGGATGCTTATTCACAAAGTAACTAGTATCCTCTACCCTGTCTAACAGGGAATACATTTAATCATCGGCCTAAAAAGCGCTTCACGTAGGCAAACAAGATGCAAAGCCAAAGCTAAATGAAATGCACTCATCTCATAATGATAATGCCTTAGCCTAAAACATCGTTGAAAACTTTGCTGCTCGTTTCATTATAGAGCGCTCACTTCAGCATAACAAGTGAAGTGTGTTTGCGCAAGCAATCTTTAAATTACTCCTGCAGATTGCATAACACTTTTAAGCATGGTACTCTGCTCAGGACTTGCATCAATAAGGGGCAAGCGCACTCCGCCACAGTCGAAGCCAATAAGACGCATTGCCTCTTTAACCATGATGGGATTTGCAGTCACAAACAATGCGCGCATCAATGGCTGTAATCGCTGATGCAGACTTAAAGCTAAATCAGTCTGTCCTAAAGACAATGCGCTTACAAGTTCTTTCATTAAATCCGGAACCACATTGCCAATAGTAGAAATTACACCATGTCCGCCAAGTGACATGATGGGTAAAGTCGCCTCGTCATCGCCAGAGTAAACAACAAATCCAGTTGGAGCATTTACAACGATGTCAGATATCTGATCAAGCTTACCACTTGCTTCTTTTATAGCTACTATATTCTCTACATCGTATGCTAGTCTAAGTGTTGTTTCGCTAGTCATATTTATTACGCAGCGTCCAGGTATATTATATAAAATTACAGGCAGCTCTACAGAGTTGGCTACCATACGAAAATGCCTATAAAGACCTTCTTGTGGAGGTTTGTTGTAATATGGAACGACGCACATGATACCGTCAACACCAAGTTTGGCAACATCGCGAGCAAAAGCTACCGAGTCTGCGGTGGAGTTATCGCCTACATTGGCAATGACCGGAATTCGATTGTCGGTCGCACATAGAACAGCTTTAAAGAGTTCAATTTTCTGCGAGTAAAAAACAGTGGGTGACTCCCCTGTTGTTCCATTAACTATCAATGCGTCGCTACCGCCTTTTATCAGGCGCTCTACAAGCTCTCCCACACGATTCAAGTCAAGCTCGCGCTCCTTATTAAAAGGAGTAATCATAGCTGGTATAAAGCGCCCAAAAGGCGAAGATGTCGCTTTTCTCAATATAATCTCCCTCGTTTAAGTAATGACCCACGTTTAAGCATTAGATGTCCATCAAATTTTCTAGTCCAACAATTAACCCTACCTTGTTTTTAATTGCTCGCACTGCTAAAAGCACGCCTGGCATATAAGCGTTTCTATCTGTAGAATCATGTCTGATGCTCAGGCGCTCGCCTGTCGAGCCAAACAAAACTTCTTGCGATGCCATGAAAGCATTAGAACGAATAGAGTGAATGGCAACGCCGTCTAGGATCGCACCGCGGGCGCCATTTAAGCCTTCAAGCTCACTTTCGCTTCCGGGCGATTTAGACTTGATGTCATGAGCAGTGCGTATCTGCGCAATCATTTTTGCCGTAGACGTAGCTGTGCCACTAGGCGCATCAACCTTGCCATTGTGATGAAACTCTAAGACCTCGGCATCGGGAAAATAAGCCGCAGCCATTTGAGCAAAACGCATCATTAATACAGCACCAATTGTAAAGTTTGGGGCTATAAAAACACAGCTTTTGGGCACTTTGCCAAGTAGCGAAGCTAGCATATTCATATGCTCGCTAGATAGCCCAGTAGTACCAACTACGCAATTTATGCCTGCGTTTATACAGCTTGTGATATTAGCAAAAACAGCAGATGGCAATGAGAAATCTATGACGCAATCAGGATTCGTAGCCTTAATTGCCGCATCTAGATCCTCAAATAGAGGAACTTCAGAATCGTCATAAAAAGGCGAAGTCTTAGAAAGAAAGTTTTTAATTATTGCCTTTGGATCTACGCCACCAACTAATTCCATGTCGTCTGCCTTTTGAACAGTGGTTGCAACCAAAGACCCCATACGACCTTTAATACCACTAACTAGAACTCTCATTTAGACCCTCCCTGAAAGGCATGCTTAATGAAAGACGTGCTTCTATAAAGAGATATTCCAAAAAATGATATGTTCAATGAAAACAAAGACATTATAAAGAAATACCCAAGCGCTGAACAAGTTCATCATTTACCAATGGACTAACGACTGCAATTGTTGGATCTTGTCTAAAGATAAACTGTGCAACATCGTTTACATTCTGCAAGGTAACAGCCTTATATTGTTCTATAAGTTCATCAAATGAAATCAGATTTAATCCATTTACAGCACTGCGACCTATGCGATGCATGCGATTGTTAGAGGACTCAGAAGAAAGCGCAATCTGACCAACAAGATAATCTCTTGCCCTTGTTATTTCATCTAAACTAAGGCCGCCATTAAGAATATCATCAAGTTCATGGCGGATAATACCTACCGCTTCCTGAATATTATCCGGACGAGTACCAACATAAATCGAAAACTCGCCAGCATTCATAAAAGCTGAATTACCGGCATAAACAGCATAAGCCAAGCCACGCTTTTCGCGAATCTCCTGAAACAAACGCGATGACATTGTGCCGCCAAGGGCAACATCTAAAATCTTAGCCGCATAACGCAAATCATGCTGTAAATCTACACCATACATGCCATAAAGCATGTGCGCCTGCTCTGTTTCTTTTTGTAATGTCGAGAAAAGCCTACGCTTTTGTTCCCCTACTTCTCCGCGCGTGTTTAACGTACCTGTGGGCATGGCAGCAAACCATTGTTCGCAAAGGTCATGCAAAGCGTCGTGGTCTACATTGCCGGTGGCAACTAAAACACAGTTGTTGGCATTGTAGTTATGCTTGTGATAGCTATCGCATGATTGGTGGTTAAACGCGGCCACAATAGAACGCGAACCAAGAACTGGGCGACCTAGTTGGTGTGTAGGAAATAACGACTCATGAAAGAGCCTGAAGGCATTTTCGTCTGGCTCGTCTTCATAGCGAGCAATCTCTTCTAAGACAACATCACGTTCTGTAGTAATTGCTTCCTCAGAAAAAGTCGAATTAATCGTCATGTCGGCAAAAAGTTCGATAACCAAAGGCAAATGCTCATCCATAAAGCGTGCGTGATAGCAAGTGTATTCGCTGGAGGTAAAGGCATTAAACTCGGCACCAATGCCTTCAAACGCCATAGAAATATCCAAAAGGTTGCGTGTCTTGGTTCCCTTAAAGCTCATATGTTCTAAAAAGTGAGAAATACCTGAAGTCTCGTCATTCTCGTCACGTGAACCTACGCGAAACCAAGTACCAAAGGCAACCGATCGCACGCCTTCCATGCGTTCAGTTATAAGTCTAATACCATTAGATAGCTTGCTTTCAGTAACAAACTTTGTCATTGTGCTCCTTGCATACTCCTTGTGAAGTGCTCATATATTTCAGTTACCATGTGTACCTTTTTGCCGACACCAATTTTGGCACTAAGCTCATATTTAGAAATTGCTAGAATTTATGCGGTACTCATTCGCAGAATTCCTAGAACCATCCTTTGTGATTGTAGACATATGTCTGTTCAAACTCAGCTTGAGTTTTTGTTAGATACATTATGCCCTCAATTAAGCCAATGATTCCCATTATGCTAGGCGCAATTGCCGGAAGTATCAGCCAGCAAAAGCATAAGCCCAAAATACTTACGATTAGCATAATTAGCGCTTCGTTCTTATAGCCCAAATAAAATTTGTGAATACCAATCCAGCCTAGGAAGATGCCCAAAAGACCGGCAACAAGTTTGTCTTTGTCAGTTGTCTTTACGTTGCTAGGATCGACATATGCTTGTTGTCCATATGGCTGCTGCTGATAACCAGGTTGCTGGTACTGCTGCTGATAACCAGGTTGCTGATACCCCTGTTGACCATAAGCTGTTTGACCAGTGGCAGCTTGCTGATACCCTGCCTGTTGATTTTGCTGTTGTTGATATGCAGCCTGCTGCTGCTGAGCAAAATCTTGCTGATAAGCGGCATCTGTTGGCTGATACGGTACTTGCCCTGGTGCCGCTGTCTGAGCATTAGACTGCTCTGGTTGCGTGGGATTAATATTGTATTGTTCGTCACTCATCTTACACTCCTAAATTGTCTTTTAACTGTCATTGTAAAAATCTAATCATATAAAAAACAGACGTCTGCATTCACGTTTCGCGTGCGGCTAAGTAAGCCGCGTATAAAAAACGCATATAAAATAATTGTTAGTGCTTACGTCTGGGTCGTCTGTCATTATCGTTATCTCTGCCATTGCTTCTTTCGCGGTCGCGACCATCATGTCCACCAAAACTTGACCTACCCTGTCCATCACGGTTTCGTGAATCGCGGCCACCACCTGTAAATGAAGCAGCTGGCGCTTCTGGCTTATCTAAACGATCCAAAGAAATCTTATCCTTTTCGTCGATATCAATAATCTTAACATGTACAGTGTCGCCTACAGCAAGCACATCCTCAACAGAAGCAACTCTTCCATTGGCTACACGACTAATGTGCAATAAGCCATCCTTACCTGGAAGAAGCTCGACAAATGCGCCAAATGACTGAATAGAGACCACTGTTCCATGGTACTCTTCACCAATCTCTGGCACCTTAATAATTGTCTCTATGCGACGGCGAGCTTCCTCGCCACCAGTATCCTTAGATGCGATATAAACCGTACCATCTTCTGTGATTTCAATGGTAGCTCCAGTCTCTTCTTGAAGTCCTCGTATGACTTTACCGCCGCTACCAATGACATCACGAATCTTATCTACAGGTATTTTCATAGATATGATACGCGGAGCAAAATCGCTAAGATCAGGACGTGGCTCTTGAATTGCCTCAAACATCTTCGACAGAATATGGGCGCGTCCCGCCTTAGCTTGGTTTAAGGCACGAGCGAGAATGTCTACACTTAACCCACGAGCTTTATTATCCATCTGCAATGCCGTTATGCCGCGCTCGGTACCACAGACTTTAAAGTCCATATCGCCAAGAAAATCCTCGATGCCCTGAATGTCTGAAAGAATGGCAACATCGTCACCTTCTTTTATAAGACCCATAGCAATGCCGGAAACCGGACGTTTGATAGGCACGCCAGCGTCCATTAGTGCCAGTGTAGAACCACAAGCCGATGCCATAGACGATGAACCATTAGATTCCATAACCTCACTAACTATACGAATGGTATAGGGGAATTCATCTTCTGGCGGCAATACAGGAACTAACGCTCGCTCAGCTAAAGCTCCATGACCAATTTCACGACGTTTTGGCGCACCCATACGACCAGTCTCGCCGGTACAATAAGGTGGAAAACTGTACTGATGAAAGTAGCGTTTGCCCGGGCAGGGATCAATAGTGTCTAGCCGCTGCCACTCATTAAGCATACCTAATGTTAGCACGCTAAGAACTTGAGTCTGCCCTCTTGTAAACAGCCCCGAGCCATGAGCCCGAGGTAACCAACTGACATCAGCAGTTATAGGACGTATCTCGTCTGTGCGGCGGCCATCTACGCGCTCGCCAGTAGAAATAACCATATCACGCATGGCTTTCTTTTCTAAAGCCTTAAGTTGAGCCGGAATTTCTTTGCCCCACAGCTGCAACTCTTCCTCGCTAAACGATGCCTTTATTTGCTCTTTAAGTTCAGAAACTTTTTCTGTACGAGCGGTTTTATCGGCATCTTTTAATGCTATACTCATAGCATCATAGTATGCTAGCACACGATTGGCTACCTCTGGATTTTCTTCATCTAATGGGTATTCTTGAATTTCCGGACGCATATCTGGTTCAAGCGAATCCAAAAACTCCTGTTGAATATCGCAGAATTTAGCAATGGCTTCTTGTGCGCAATTTAGGGCAGCGAGCATGTCTTCTTCGCTAACTTCATTGGCGCCAGCCTCTACCATCGAGATATAGTCTGCCGTTCCAGCGACAGTTAGCTCTAAGTCAGACTCTGCCTCTTCCTCAAAAGTAGGATTAACAATAAATTCGCCTGTAGCAGTGTTGCGAGCAATTCTAACACCTGCGGCAGGACCGTCAAATGGAACGCCGCCCAACATAAGAGCTGTTGAAGCGGCAGTTATAGCAATAACATCTGGTTGATGAACTTGGTCGGCGCTAAGTATTGTGGCAACTATCTGTACCTCGTTGCGAAATCCTTCCGGAAAACCCGGGCGTATCGGTCTATCAATCATACGCGCCATGAGTGTACCCTTGTCAGATGGTCGCGACTCGCGCTTGATATAGCCGCCAGGAATGCGACCTACCGCATACATGCGCTCGACAACATCTACTGTAAGTGGAAAGAAGTCATAGTCGCGACGTTCTTTTGAAACCACTGCCGTTACTAAAACGATTGTGTCACCCTGAGAAATAACAACTGCGCCAGTTGCTTGTTTAGCAATCTCGCCAGTTGTAATGCAGTACTCCTTACCATACAGCGTAAAGCTCTTGCTGATTTTTTTCATATTTATAGTTCCTTTTTCCTTCTCTACTCAACAGACCCCATTGCCTGCTGAACCTCGGTATGATAACACCCTGTTGGTGTTATCTGAATGATTTGCATGGCACCAAACTGTTGCCGTGCTGGTGGCGCCTATGTCGCAGCGCAGGCACTACCAAACTGTTGCCGTGCTGGTGGCGCCTGTGTCGCAGCGCAGGCACTACCAAGATGCTGTAGTTCCTGCGCCATCGGCTTTACACTACATATGCATTGCCTGAGCGCTGTAGTGCCTGAACCATCGGCTTACCATAGCGCAGGCACTACATATAAGAACCTAGATGTTGTCGCGTATACCTAAGCGCGCTATCAATTCACGATATTTTAAAACATCGTTACTCTTGATGTAGGTTAATAGACGACGACGCTTACCAACAAGCATCAATAGTCCGCGTCTGGTGTGATGATCCTTTTTGTGAATCTTTAGATGCTCAGTAAGATCGCGTATGCGTTGCGTAAGCAAAGCAACCTGCACCTCAGCCGAACCAGAATCCGCACTGTCCTTGCCAAAATCTGCAATAATCTCGGCTTTCTTTTCCTTGGTTAAAGGCATGATTTTCCACCTTTCCTTTCCAGCACACATCTTAAGATAAGTGCCGTTTCATTGGGTCTAAAACTAGCTGACACAACAGACTTTAGATGTCATGTGTCAAAAAGAAAGACCATTTTTACTTGCCATCGTGCCGAGTAAGTCGCTGGTGGTTTGCGTGCAAACTAAGCAAGAGGCATTTACATGAACTAAACATACTAACACATTTTAGCCTTGCTGCGCGTGAGTATTAAAGAATTGCAAAGATTTGAGTTGAATACCAAGGTGAACGACCATCATTTCTTTGGCGATAGGCATTAAAAGCTGACTTAGCAACAATGGGTTTGCACAATTGGCGAGCATCTGCAGTAGCTCTTCGTATCGCGAATATATTGCTAATTTTATCAAGCGCAGCCCCGTAACAGAAAGCTTTATAACTGCAACCTGAGAGTGCGGCAGGCATTTATCGCAAATTACGCCACCGTCATTTGTAGAGAAGCGCAGCGTGCTTTTGCTAACGCCATTAGCTTCACCAGCCTCACTGGTTTTAAGGTCATATTTTGTTGAGAAGTGCAACAACTCTTCGTTATTAGCACCTGCTTGTGTGCCTACACCGCTCTCGTTTTTGGCGACTATACTACTATCGCTTATATCAGTTAAACTGTCACCACAAATTGCACATTGCTCTAATTCTGGCCTAAAGCCTATTTGAGCAATAATCTTAAGTAAACTAGCAGCCACAAGAAATTCTAAGTCTGCGTCTCTTGCTTTGCCTAATGCCGTAAGAGCAGCAAGACACAAAGGCAATATGCGTTGGTCTGAGCCGCCATCGCGAGAGCACTTCTCTACAAATTCTGCCACAACAGCAGCGGCAAACGATTGCATTAGACTAGAGCAACAGGCACGATTAGCGCTAATCAGACGCGCATCTGTTACGATGTCTAAAGATTTACCTTGGTTTAGCGTAAGCTCGCAATGCGAGTAAAGTTCACAGGCACAGCCGATGCGACTGCCAGGTTTACGTGCGCCTTTAACCACAGCCTGAAGATGTTTGCCTTCAGTGTCTAACAGGGTGATAATTAAGTCGGTTTCGCCTAACTTGGTTTTCTTTAGCACAACTCCTGTTGCTTTGTATATTTTAGATGCAGCTTTAGCCATAATTATTCTTAAATTCTCTTAAGGCTATTTATGAGTGTTAGTGTTAACATGAACGGGTAATATAAATTACTTAACAGATGTTTTCGCCATAGCCAAAGCGCCTGATTTGTGTAACATCGCGACGCCAGCCCTTTCGCAGCTTGACCCTTAAATCTAAAAAGACGTGTGCGCCTAAGAAATGTTCTAAATCTTTTCGAGCATGGGTGCCAATCAGTTTAATATTAGAGCCGCCCTTACCTAAAATAATGCCTTTTTGCGACTCGCGTTCGACAAAAATAGTCGCATAAATTTTGTAAAAATTAGTTTTTTGCTCATGCTCGATTTCGTTTACGGCAACGGCAATACTATGGGGAACTTCTGCAAAAGTTAAGAAGAGAATTTTCTCGCGAATGAATTCCGAGATAATGACTTCCAGTGGCTGGTCTGTACTTGTACCTTGCGGAAACCAGCGAGGACCAGTTGGCAACAATGGCAACGCAGCTTGCACAAATGATGGGACATGCTTGCCTGTAAGCGCGCTTAAAACTAACGTAGAGGCAATTGGAATACCCGCATTTGCAAAGGCAGATTCTGCCGCGTTAAGCTGTTCGTCTATCGCAGTCGCACTTACAAGGTCACATTTATTTAGTACCAGCATTATCGCAGGTGCGTTTTTTGCAGACAGGCTACTAATAATCCACTCATCTCCGCGTCCAAACTGGGCGTCTGCCGCCAAAACAAAAGCGATAATGTCAACATCTTTTATGGCATTATTAGCGGTAGCATTAAGTTGTTCGCCTAATAAATCTTTTGGCTTATGTATGCCAGGCGTATCTACTAACACCATCTGGTAATTATCTGCATCTAAAATGGCACGAAAGCGATGTCGTGTTGTTTGCGCAACATTAGACGCAATGAGCAACTTTTCTCCCACTATCGCGTTAATTAGTGTAGACTTTCCTGCATTAGGTCTACCAAGCAAACAAACAAATCCACTTTTAAAGTTTGCGTCTGTACACATATCTATAATAGCATCCTATTCTATACTTAAGCTAGCTTAAATTGTTCTCACAAAACTTTAATATTCTAACAATCTTATAAAGGCGTTAATGTAAACTAGCATTCCAATAATTACTGACGCTATTGCTAACAATAAGACAGCGCCAGCGGAAGCATCTTTTGCTAACTTTGCCTTTGCGTGCAATTCTAAAGAAAACAAGTCTACAGCAGCCTCAATTGCAGTGTTAAAAACCTCTGCAGCCAATACAAAAAAACAAAGTAGCACAATAATGCACCATTCATATATGTTTAAGCGTAGCATGACAGACATGAAAATTGCAAATACAGAAAAGCCTAAGTGAATACGCATATTGCGACCAATGATAACTGCTTGAGCTATTCCAGATATGGCATTCTTAAATGCTACAAATAGTTTTTTCATTGTCACAGCCTTTCTATTTTTTTGCAAATGCTAAAACCAAAAAATGACTTTTGATGATAGCCTTTATAACTTATTTAGGTCAGACCACTTAACAGCAATGTCTTGCTCTTTTGCCTCCATAACAAGTGCATCTTCCTCAATACAATGATCAAAGCCACAAAGATGCAGTATACCATGAATTACAAGCCGCTCATAAATAGAAGTCTGAATATCTGAATATGCATATTCAAAAGTATCCACAACGCTAGGCGCTATATAGATATCACCTAATAAGACTCTGCCATCTGGTTCAGGAGTAACGCAATCATCATTAACATTAAATGAAAGTATGTCTGTTGGCTCATCTTTGCCGCGAAACTCAAGATTTAGCGCCTGCATTTCTAATTCAGAAATAAAGACTAACGATAATTCACAGTTCTCAGAAAGATTAAGTTCATGAAGAACAAATTTGGCAAGATGTTCTAAATAACCATTGCTATTAAGTCCTTGCAAGTTGTGATCGCAGCTATTCTCAACAAAAATATGCATTAAAAAGCCCCCTTAGACTTATCTGAGCTAGCATCTGCTTCTAGTTCGTATGCAGCCACAATACGAGCAACAAGGCTATGTCTAACAACATCTTTGTTGGTTAAGTTCACAAAGGCGATGTCTTTAATGCCTTCTAGAGTTTTACGCACCTTTGCAAGTCCACTTTTACCTTGAGGCAAATCCAGTTGTGTAACATCGCCGGTTATTACCATTTTTGAGCCAAATCCCAAGCGTGTTAGAAACATTTTCATTTGCTCTGCAGTAGTATTTTGTGCTTCATCTAAGATTATAAAGCTATCATTTAAAGTGCGCCCGCGCATAAAAGCTAAAGGAGCAATCTCTATAATGCCTTGCTCTATAAGCTGATTTCCACGTTCCATATCTGTCATGTCAAAAAGGGCATCATACAAAGGGCGAATGTAAGGGTCAATCTTGTCGTTAAGGGTGCCTGGCAAAAACCCTAAAGATTCACCTGCCTCTACAACCGGTCGCGTGAGAATAACGCGTCCAATCTCTTTGCGCTTGAGTGCAGATATAGCCATTGCCATAGCCAGGTATGTCTTACCCGTTCCTGCAGGCCCAATGCCAAAGGTGACGGTGTTACTACGAATCTCATCTACATACTGTTTTTGTCCGGCCGTCTTGGCGCGAATTGCCTTGCCGCGATATGTAAGCAAAATGTCTTCACGTAAAATAGCAGGCGCAAGCTCGCCACCCTTAATTAGATCTATGGTGCGCATGAGCTCAGCTACACTTAATGTCTGACTTTGCTCTAAGGTTTTAATGATATCGGTGACAAGTGCCGTTAACATCTGAATTTCTAATGTTGAGCCCTTAATGTCTATGCGGTTGCCACGCAAGGTAATGCGGGCACTAAACTGTTCTTCTATACAGCGCAAAAGCTCATCATTTACGCCTGTGAACAAAACAGCATCAATTCTGTCTGGTATGGTAATAGAGACATCAGTTATATCCATTGCATCTTACCTATTGTTTTGGGGGTTTGACAGTCATTTTCTATTCGCAATTTTATTGCTGCAATATGATTG
>JAIRQA010000132.1 GCA_031256715.1 Coriobacteriales bacterium
TTGTTGTTGCAGGAACAAACACCACTTGGAATACAGACCGAGCGTTCGTACTTGTCTACCCAGAAAAGATCTATTTCTTCTGCGTATAAATCGCTAAGGGTTTGGCGCGTAAGCGCTTCGTTGGCGTTGCCGCAAAAGAAGTTTCCGTCTCTGTTAAAGTAAGCGACATTTGCATTAAGGTAAATAGCGTGATCTGGCATATGCGAAGTCATAAGT
Source organism: Coriobacteriales bacterium (assembly GCA_031256715.1). Taxonomy (GTDB): domain Bacteria; phylum Actinomycetota; class Coriobacteriia; order Coriobacteriales; family UBA8131; genus JAIRQA01. Next base: position 217 of record JAIRQA010000132.1, read on the forward strand.
ATGCTGTAACCTTTGTTGGCAAGTTCTGATATCAGCTTAAGTACGCGAATCTGGTTGCCATAATCTAGGTGGTTGGTTGGCTCGTCCATAAGAATAATATTAGTTTCTTGCATTAGCGTGCGAGCGATTTGTGCAAGTTGCAGCTCTCCACCGCTAATTTGGTTGCAGGCTTTGTGTGTAAGATGCTGTATGCCCATTTCTTCTAGTATGGCTTGCGCTTGCTCGTAATGAGATTGTTTGGGCTGGCTGGCAAAAGGCAAACGCGGCGCGCAGCCTAAAACAACATAGTCTAAAACCTTAAAGTCGTGACTGACATTTTGTATTTGTGTTAGGTAGCTTAAATGCAATGAGTACTGTCTTGGATTCATGGTCGCACAATTGCAGTCATTTATATGTATAGTGCCGCTTTGCGGTTTTAGTATGCCCGCTATACAATTTAATAAAGTAGTTTTGCCACAGCCATTAGGACCAAGCAAAACGGTGATGCCTTTACTTGGTAGGCTAAACGAAAGCTGATTTAAGACAGCTTGATTTTTGTCGTAGGCAAAGGAAATGCTTTGAACCTTAACGCAAGAGTTTGCGTCCTCGCGTTGTATCCTTGTGTGGGCACTGTATTTTGTGCTGTATTTATGTGTGTGCACTCTCATGCCAGTATCCTACGTCTGGCTATTACAGCAACAAATATAATGGTGCAAGTAATTCCGGTGAGTATGCTTAAGGGGATTTCAGAAGCGGTAAGGTTTCGCGCTAACGTGTCTATAATTACCAAAAAGGCGCCACCCAAAAGGCAGGATGCTGGCAAAAGGTGGCTATTGTTTGTGCCCACCAGTAAACGCGAGATATGGGGAATAATTAGTCCTACCCAGCCAATTGTGCCACTTACACAAACAGCACTAGCAGTAAGTGCAGTAGAGCAAACAATGGTGATGCCTCTAAGTCTTTTGACATTTGTGCCCATAGACTGAGCTTCGGCATCGCTAAGCGTTAGTAGGTTAAGGCGCCAGCGCAAAAGCAATAGCACAATGCTAACAATGACCACTATTGGTAAAAGTCCTACAAGGTCGCTATTGTTTACGGTTGCTAAGCTGCCTAAGGTCCAAAAGATGATCTGCGGCAGTTCGTCATAAATGTTGGCAAGGTATTGGCAAAGCGAGAGTATAGATGATGCTAATCCGCTAACAATAATGCCGGCCAAAACTAGGGTTAGCGCAGATCTCTGTTTAAAAAGTCGCGAGATTAGTACTGCTAACACAACTGCTGCAATGCCAAATGCAAAGGCACAAATTTGCACAAGAATCCCGCCTAGATGAGCGAGTATGGCAATAGACGCGCCAACACAGGCGCCAGAAGATACACCCAACAAATCAGGAGAAACAAGCGGATTGCGAAAAACACCCTGATACACAGCTCCAGAAAGAGAAAGCGCGCAGCCAATAAGAAAGGCACAAAGAACACGTGGCAAGCGAACATTCATTACAATGTTTTCGCTTTGGGCAGTCCAAGATGCATGATCAGATGCGGCTTGAGAGCTTGTGCTGCCAAGAGCGCCAAGTGCGCCACCTGCGCCAACTGCGCCAACTGCGCCACCTGCGCCACCAAAGGCATTGTTAAAAGCGCTGCTGAAGAAGTTGCAAATGTTTGTAAGAAGAATGCCAACCACATCTTGTGGCGCGACAACAAACCTGCCAAGTGCCAACGAAAAAAGCACAGAAAGTAGTGCCACGACAATTAAGATTGTCATCACCAATGGCATTTTGCTATGTTTTATGGCATTGTGGTCGTTGGCATCCATGCAGTTTGTGGCATTGTGGTCGTTGGCATCCATGCAGCTTATGGCATTGTGGTCGTTGGCATCCATGCAGGCATATCCCTTTATTGGCTATATTGCAAAACAAGAATTATAGTATAACACAAATAATGCTGGTGCGTACATAAATACTTTTGGGCACTTTAATTAAGAAAAGTGAGTTCGTTAATATTAGTTCGTTAATATTAGTTCGGAAATATGAGTCAGGAAATATCGCTTAAGTTCAGTTCTCATCCTACGTCTTGCTGAGGCAAGTGCAGCAAGGGTTTAGCATCTTATTTGTCTGTCTGAAGCGTCAAATATCTAGTCAAAACCTAAAGGCAATTTTATAATGAATTCTATGACGACACGAAACCAACCCGAAAAAAACAGTAGGGGATCTGATCTTAGGTTCTTGTGGGGCGTCCGTTTCTGTGCTACTCTATTCTTCTGTGTCTTTGGTTATCACCTGCTGCGCCGGCTTAATAATTCTTAGTAGTATTTTCTTGCTGTCGCTGTAGGTGATTTCCGTTTCCACTTTATTTTTACTTGTGTGGGCTCCTTTTTCTTCCAAGCTAATCACCTCCTCTCGCACATTTCCCTGTTCCCGCGGACAGTAGTAGTGTCAAAGAAAGATGACATCTGCAATATCATTACTCCCTTCTTTTTTTGCTCGTAAATAAAGCTTGTTGGCCATGTACGGTTGTAGTTGTTAGTTAGCTAAGATGTTTGATATCGTTTAATGAACCTATTCTTAAGACCAAGCGCATCAGAGCTACTGAATATATGGCAAGGTACTATTATGCAGTTAAAAACAAGCACAAAATTTTTAAGACAATGGCAAAAACAGCATTGGATTAACGGCAACGCCATCAATTTCTAACTGAAAGTGCAGATGCGAACCTGTCGAGTTTCCTGTTGAACCCATTAGTGCGATTTTATCACCTTGCTCTACAGCAGCTCCTGCCGCAACCAGTAGTGAAGAATTATGCATGTAAATGGTGCGCACGCCACTGCCATGATTGATGATAACATAGCTGCCCATGAGGTCGTGCCAACCTGCCGCGGTTACAGTGCCGCCAGCTGTCGCATAAATAGGAGTTCCAACTGGGCCTGCGAAATCTACCCCCAGATGAAAGGCGTTATCAAAGTCACGCCAGCCAAATTCAGAAGAAATGTAAGTATAGTCAGGGCAGGGATGTATTAAAACCGGGACATGCCCAAGTTGTTCGTCGCTAACGGTTTTTCCACCTGCGGCAATCTCGCGTGCCTCTTGCTCGGCGCGGCGCTTTGCCTCTTCTGCCTGAAGAATCTCTTGAGCCAGAAGTTCGGCTGCCTGCTTGCTAAGTTCTTCAACTTGGGCAGACATCTCGGTTGTGGTAATATCTAGCTGCGTTTTTATGCCAGCAAGCTCAATTTCCTTTTCGCTTGTGGTTCGCTCTGCCTCTGTGTATTCTATGCGGGCGGCTTCTGCCTGAGCTCTAACAATTTTGCTCTCGGCAACAAGTGCCGCGTCTTGTTCAGATATGCGGCTCATTAAATCCATGGTGGTAATAAAATCTAAAAACGATTTGGCGCCAAAAACGACATCCAAAAAAGTTCCCGGTCCTTGCTTATACATTTGCGATGCGCGGTTGCCTAGTTGTAGCTGAAGTTCCTGAATGCGAATCTCGGCAGCGGCCACGCGCTCCTGAGCATCGATCATTTTCGCTTCGGCTTCATCGTGGGCGGCAACTGCTGCTGCGTAATCCGCGTTAATTTTATTTAGTTCGGTTTGCAGTTCGTCAAGTTGTTTCATAAGCGCATCGGCTTCCGCCTGCTTTTCTGCCGATGTTACAGCATAAGCGCTTTTTGCCCGGAAAAGATCAGAGCCTATTTCAGATGGCAACATGCTTGCGGCAGGCAGTATGCCGGTGGCGGATAAAATAAGTGCAAGAGTTAAGCATAGGGCGGCAAAAGCAACCCTACGAGCAGAATATTTAATTAGCTTACTAGCAGACATTTTAAAAAATACCCCCGAGAGGCTTATCCACAATATTTCCGTTTAAGTGGTGCCTACTGTCGTTGGTCTGTGTTTGCACCATATCTCCAGTTCAGTTTTTGCATTGCATGATATGATAACAGAACCCTTGCGTTTTGTCGTGTAGGGATTGCTTTTTCAGAATTACAAAGTGGTAACGAGACTCACGCCTCCCTGCGTCATCCCGAGATTGCCATGGCGGCAATGCGTAAATGTTGCGACACTTCGGTCTGGCGAACTAGATCCTTAAGATCTCGCTTCGCTCGCCTCTAGATGACATGGGGTGTGGCGTGAACAGTAACGTAACGAGCTTAATGTGAGGCCCCATATTATTCCGTTGCTGGAATAAACCAGAAAACGTTAGGCAATGTAAGAATTTCAGAGGTAGTTGCACACGAACAAGATTTGTAATCTTTAAGACTTGCAGCTTAAGATTCTGAAGTGAGTTCAGATTGACGCATAAGCTTGTCATAGATGAACAAGACCTGCAATCTCACTGCATGTTGTTTTAGATTCTGAAAACTTGTACAGAATGACGCAATGCGTGTGTTCTAAATGACGTTTTGCGGTGCTTTTGCACAACCTGACGTAAACAGATACCAGGAGGAAAAGTTTGGCAGATGTAAGACCATTTAAGTGTTGCCGACCTGCGCCAGAAGTCGCGGCAGAGGTGGCAGCCTTGCCCTATGATGTTTTTAGTCGTGAAGAAGCTGCGGCAGAGATTGCAAGGCATCCAAAGTCTTTCTTGCGTATAGACAAGACAACCGCGCTTTTGCCCAAGGAAATTAGCGAGTATGACCCACAAGTATATAGCTTAGCTTATGAACTGTTTAATAAAGACATTCACGATGGGATATTTCTTAACGAGGACATCAGCGCATACTACATTTATAGACTCATAAAGCAAGGTAGGGCGCAAACCGCCATTATTGCTTGTGTTTCTGTTGATGAGTATAAATCTGGCGTCATTAAGCGCCATGAGAATACTCGTGCTCATAAAAAGCAGGATCGCATAGATCACATTTTGGCGCTTGGCGCCCAAAGCAGTCCGGTCTTTTTAGCGTATCGCCCTATTGCATGCTTATCGCAACTGTTAATCAAATGCATGAATGAAGCGACGCCCCTTTACGATTTTTGTTCGCCAGATGCTGTTTCGCATAGCGTCTGGCGTATAGCAGAACCAGACGTGGTTGCACAAATTCAGGAGGCATTTGCTGGTGTTGATGCGCTATATATTGCCGATGGACATCACCGTGCCGCCGCCGCTGTAACTGTGAGCGAGCAGCTTGCTGCAAAGGCAGAGCAACAGCAATACTCTGTGACTGAACAACAGCAGTATGCGGGGGTTAAGTTGCAGCAATGTGCAGAGTTAGAACAACAGTGTTCAGAAGCAAGACATTTTCTTGCCGCGCTCTTTTCTGCAGATGAACTTATGATTCACGGCTATAATCGTGTAGTAGCAGGCATGGGAAACAATACGCCCAAACAGCTGCTGCAAAAAATTGGTGAGACTTTTACTGTACAAAAACTGCCTTTATGCAAAGAAGCTGAGGGACTAAGTAATAACACCCAGCCCTGTCATTGTGGGCATGACACGCAATCTGCCGGCTTACTTTCTAAAACTGTGGATCAAGAAAAAGATGACAATGAGTTTTTTGGTTATAAGCCAACCCAACGTGGACAAATTGCCATGTATATTGCTAATGATAATGGTGAAAACGATCTTAGAGATGCAAGTGACAAGGGCACCAACGCAAACAATGCAGGCGATGCGAACGCCAACGCAGGAAGCTGGTATCTTTTAAGCATTCCCGAAGCCTTGCGTTCTAAGGATCCTGTTGATGGCTTAGATGTTGCTATCTTGCACGAGCATCTAATTGCTCCTATTTTAGGTATTACAGACCCAAAAAGTGACAGCCGCATCTCTTATGTCGGAGGTGTTCGTGGTCTTAAATTTTTGCAAGAGCGTGCTAACAAGCAAAATGGAGTTGCTTTTGCGCTTTTTCCTGTTACTTTAGAGGAGCTCTTTGCAGTGGCCGATGCCAATCGCTTAATGCCGCCAAAGTCTACATGGTTTGACCCAAAGCCTTTAAGCGGTTTGTTTCTCCACAAAATTAAGAAAAGTGACAACTAGAAAAGAGCCAGTTAGTAAAGAACAAAACAGAAAAGCGATGGTTGCGGCAGTAAGGCACTTAAGGCAGACGGGATGTTTTTGCTAGACGTCATAAATGCTTTGCTAGGCATTGCCAGACAACAAGCTTGATGTTTTCGTCTACAATTTTTGCTCACAAAACGCAAAATCGCTAACGGAGTATAATGTTTTATTATGAATCTTAATTTAAGCGGCCGCAGCGTGTTCCTTGTTTTCTGGGACATATTTGCCACCTATTTGGCCTTAACATTGGCAACATTTATTACCGATCAGGCAGAGTCTATCTTTACCTCTACTGACGTGCTTTTTGTTTTTGGCGTAATGGCTGCCACTAACATTATCTTTTTTCTTGCGTTTCACCTTTATAACAATCTTTGGCAGTACGCCTCGGTGCGTGAATTGCTATTATTAGTTGCTGCTAGCATGCTAGCAGCCTGTGCCGGAGCGCTTATCCATTACTTATCTGGAGTAGATTATTTGGGAGAAGAACGCCTGCCTATTCGCGTTTATATGGCTGCTTGGGGTTTCTTCCTTATTTTTGCTGGTGGTGCGCGTTTTTCGTTTCGCTATATCTACCAATCTAAACGCACATTAGAGCGACGCCCGCATGTCTCTGAGCGTCCGCGAACCTTAATTATTGGCGCGGGCGAAACCGGTTCGCTTACAATTAAGCGCATGGTTGGCGGAGACTATTCTATGCAGGGATTACCAGTTGTTGCTGTAGATGACGACATAAAAAAGGCAGGCCAGCGTATACATGGGGTGCGCGTGGCGGGAAAGACCAGTGATATTCTAAACATGGTTCTTCGTTATCAGATAGAACAAATAGTTGTTGCCATTCCCTCGGCTACAGCAGATGAGCGTAGGCGTATTTATGATACCTGCATTCAGACCAACTGTCACCTGCTTACGCTGCCTAATGTGCGCAATTTGCGAATGGATGAGTTAGATGATGTTCGTCTGCGTGAGGTAGAGCTTACAGATTTACTTTCGCGAGAGGAAGTTGTCTTAAACACTCGAATGGTTAGTGGCTATTTGGCAGGCAAATGCGTGCTTATTACTGGCGGCGGCGGCTCTATAGGTTCAGAGCTTGCTAGGCAGGTTTGCACGGTTGCTCCACGACAATTGGTAATTTTTGACATCTATGAAAACACGACCTTTGAGCTTGAACAGGAATTAAAGTCGGCTTGGACAGATGTAGATATTCGTGTAGAGATTGGCTCTGTGCGCGACGATCAGCGATTAACTCGGCTTTTTAGGCAGTATCGTCCGGATGTTGTCTTTCATGCGGCAGCGCATAAACATGTTCCACTTATGGAGACAAACCCGCGTGAGGCCGTGCTAAATAATGTTTTTGGCACACTTAATGTGGCACGAGCGGCAGACGAGCATCAAGCTAACAACTTTATATTTATTTCTACCGACAAGGCAGTTAATCCATCTAGTGTAATGGGCGCCACCAAACGTATGGGCGAAATGATAATACAATATTATGCTAGCCGTTCTGCAACTTGCTTTACTGCTGTGCGTTTTGGCAATGTATTGGGCTCGCATGGCAGTGTAATACCTTGCTTTAAACGGCAAATTGCTGCGGGTGGACCAGTTACAATTACACATAAGGATATTACGCGATTTTTCATGACTATCCCCGAAAGTGCTCGACTTGTGGTGACCGCTGGTGGCATGGCAAAGGGCGGTGAGATTTTTATTTTAAACATGGGTGAGCCTGTAAAAATTGACGATTTAGCCAAGAACCTGATTCGCCTTAGTGGTTTGGTGCCTAATAAAGATATCATGATAGAGTATATTGGCTTACGCGATGGCGAGAAGCTCTATGAGGAGCTGCTAATGGACGACGAGACTACACTGCCCACAGAGGTGCCAGACATCATGATTTCTACAGGAGTTGCGGTGTCTGAAAAAGATGTTGCACAGAAGTTAGAGCAACTTCGTTTGTGCGTTTCTGCTGCAAATGCAAATGACTATTCTGGGGACGATATAAAAGCTTGTCTGGCAGCGCAGGTTGCTACCTACAAGCCAGAGGTTTTGTCTGGCTACAAAGAGGCTAATGAGGCTGCATCAAGCGCACCTGAGGCACTGTCTGGCTCCGAAGGCGTAAACGAGGCTGCATCAAGTGCACCTGAGGCACTGTCTGGCTCTGCAGAGGTAAATGAGATTGCCCAAGCAGATCTTAAGGTGCGTGACAAGAATGAAGCTAGTAAAACAATATGCTAGCTAGGCATGCGACAGAGCAAGAATTAGAGCGTCTTTATAAGGCGCTTTGCGCCATTAGCAGCGAAAGTCAGGCCGCAGCATTCTTAGAGGACATTTGCACCATGCAAGAGGTTAACGAGATGGCTCAGCGGTTAGAAGTGGCGCGGCTGCTAGAGGCGGGTGAGTCGTATGCGGTTATCCAAAGTGCAACCGGAGCATCGCCTACCACGATCGCTCGAGTTTCCAAGGCACTTAATTATGGACCAGGCGGCTATCGCAGCGTGCTTTAGGTTGCCGCCGATTAAGTTTGCATCTTTAACGCAAATAAATCTACTCTTAGTTTCCGGTTATCGCAGTGCGCTTTAGTGTACTTTAGTGTACTTTAGGTTGCTTCAGGTTGCTTTAGGTTGCTTCGGGTTGCTTTAATAACCAGACCATGCTTATTCAAGCAGGCATAAAAATCTAGCAAAAAGTTGCATTTCTTAAGTTGGAGAACTTGCTTTTCTTTAACTGGAAACGTTGCTTTTCTTAAGTTATACATCTATAATTGCTAATGAAAGATGAACAGCTAAGAATATTGGAGTTGTGCAGACGTGAGTAAAAAACCAGAATACATCAATAGAGTTCTTGATGTAAAGTTAATAAAATATCTTGATATCTTTGGGGCAGTTCTTATTGAGGGGCCAAAGTGGTGTGGAAAGACTTGGACAGCCACGCACCATAGCAAGAGCATCTTTGCTCTAGCAGATCCTGCAAACAACTTTCGTAATCGCGAGTTGGCAAAGATGAATTTGCCTTCGGTTTTAAACGGTGCGTATCCACGATTAATTGATGAATGGCAAGAAGTTCCCGCGATTTGGGACGCTGTTCGTTTTGAGGTTGACAGGATTGCTCTTAAGGGAGGTTATATATTAACAGGGTCAGCTACCCCTGACGACACAGCAACTATACATAGTGGCGCTGGTCGCTTTGGGCGACTTTTAATGTCCACCATGTCCCTTTATGAGCTTGGGGTGTCTAGCGGTAAGGCATCACTTAAAAAACTGCTTGCGGGTACCTGCCCAAAAATTACAGATATTGGTAACCTTTCTGCAGAAAACTTGGCAGATATAGTTGTTCGGGGCGGTTGGCCAGGCTTAATAGGCGCAGGATTAGACGCAGCACAATATCTGACTGCGAGCTATGTGAACACAATTGCAACTATCGACCTTTCTGGTATTGACGGCGTTAAGCGTAATCCTGCAAAAATTACTGCACTAATTAAATCGCTTGCCCGCAATACAGCTACATATGTTGCAAATGAAACTTTGCGCAAGGACATAGCCGAATATGGTGATGGATTAATAACTACTCAGACCATAGCTGAGTACATGTCGCTATTAAAAAGAGTGTTTGTTCTTACAGAACTGCAAGCATGGGAGCCAGCTCTAAAGTCAAGTGCCCGTTTGCGCAAGTCAACAAAGAAGTTTCTAGCAGACCCTTCGCTTAGCGTTGCAGCACTTGGTGCCAACAGTCAATCGCTACTTGACGACACAAAGTTGCTTGGAAACATTTTCGAGTCACTTGTGCTTCATGATTTGCTTGTTTACGCTTCTGCAAACGATGCTCAGGTTTATCATTATCGCGATAATGCGAATCTGGAAGTAGACGCTATAGTTCAGAAAAACGATGGTACTTGGGGTGCGATAGAAATTAAACTGGGCTACTACCATGAAGATGAAGCCGCAAGCAATCTTCTTAGGCTGACAAAAAAGCTTTCCGAGGCTGGACAAAAGCCGCCTGTCTTTCTTGCGGTGATAACCGGAATTGGTAGCATCTTTAGACAGCGAGACGACGGTATTTGGGTTATTCCTATTGACCATCTAGGAATTTGACGCACTTGTTTAATGCTTTTGATGCTCTTCGTAAGACATCTACCAGCATCTTACAAGCTGCAAGTTTGACACATCTGCCCTCATTTTAGTGTAAAAGTACGCCAAGACTAACTTTTATATCTGCTGTCAGAGTTAATGCCCAGAGGGGGCATTGAGTTTGGCAATCAAGCGTTTTGCAGTCTGTTTTGCGATCGTCATGTCGTGACGTTGACAATAATTTTGCAATCAGCCATACTTTTCTTATCAATACGCTTCGCGATGAAAGTCTGATGAAAGATTGGCAGTCTTTAATAAGTTTTTCTGTCACCGTATGACGGCAGTATAAAAGCAAGAGCGCCAATGAGCACATGAGCCAATGAGCGCCAAGATGTTTGCCAAAGAAGATTGCCAATAGAAACGCACCTCTTTTAGACAGGAGAGTGATCTTTCGTGAAAGCTACTAACGCAACTACCAATGAAACGACACTAGCGACAGATAGTGTTTCGCAAGATGTGCAAGCGACAAAGAAAATAACAGCCAGACAGCGCTATTTGTTTTGCATGGAGGAAAATCCACCTGGGAAATTCAAAACATTTGTTACATTCAAACGCACGTTTGGCTTAGTTTTATTTTTTGCGATGATGCTAGCAATTGGCTGGTGCTACGTTGGTGGCTACGCTTTAATCTATGAGTGGCTTGAAAAAACGTTTGGCCTATCAGTTTTGCATTTTTTAGCTTGGTTTGTGAGCCTGCCGGCATTATTCTTTGTCGTTAGAATTATTTCATATTTCATGCGTCTAATTTTTAGAATCCACTTTCCGTTTTTTTCGCTTTGTAGTGCTATAGCATTCATTTTTCCTGTCATTGTATATATGCTTCTTGGCGCAAAGCCTGTTATCATTTCAGTAATTCCTTTTGTGATCTTTTTGGTGGCTTTAACGGGAGCGCGTTCATGGGAAGATGACGATAAGCGAGCAGATAAGTGGCATGAGCAAAAATTTTATAAAAAGCTAAACGCTATCAACGACACAGATTTGCTTGCAGCAATAGCTCACGAGTCTGAAGACTTGCGTGTTCGTCAGCATGCCTGCAAAAAACTCGGTCACGACTTTGAAGGTTGCAAGTGCAAACGATGTGGAGAAGTGCGACCGCAACATGACTTAGGCGAGAACTGCATCTGCAAAACCTGCGGCGAAGAGCTGCATCATTTTGTTTTGACTGGCGATGCTTGCAAAGATGTAAAACGCTCTGAATCTATAACTATAACTACATCTACAACGAATTTTATATGTACGCGCTGCAATGCCAGGAAGGTATTTTGGATTACTGATATTGATGTGAGCTGCACTACATGCAATGGAACTGGTGTGACTAGTTGGTGGTCGTCAACTGGTTTGGTTGGTGAAGGCGATTGTCCCAGTTGTCGAAATGAAAGGAGCCGCAGCTACGGTCATGGCTCTATCACTTACAAGGACGGGACACACAAAAACATATAAGCAAGCATGTTTCTACATCCCCCAGCTTGCAAACGCTAATTAGTTTCTGCCATTCAGCACAATCCCTAACTGGCATACTTCCTCTTTGCTTAACGTGCGAAATCTTCAGTTACATTACCGAAACCAGATGGGTTGGCGAATACGAACAACGTTGCCTCAAGCCCAGGGTTGGCAGCATAGATGCTTCAGAAACATTGTCGCATTAGATTGTACGGCATCACGCAAAGATAGAATCCGCGCAGGCATACACTGCTTATGTTAAGATATAAGAAAACTTGACCGACAAGGCAGTAGCAAAATGCTTCTAAGCCACGTCTCTAACCACAAACATGTCAGATAAGGCAAAACTATGATTAAAACCAGAGAGAAACGCTTCAATGTTACCGGTCTTTGTGTGGCTGGCAAGCACTATATGGTAGACACCTCTGCCAAAATTGAGCGTATTGTAAGTGACTACATAGAGTATGGCGAGTACTTTACCATCAATAAAGCCAGACAGTTTGGCAAGACCACAACCTTTAATCTGCTGATTCATAGGTTAAAGGATGAATATTTTGTTGTGCGGTTGAGCTTTGAGGCTACTGAGTCTTACTTTGAATCACTTGAGACATTTGCAAAGGGACTATCCAGCAGCATGGTGCTCTCTTTAACTAATAGAAACGACGGTCCGGCAGATGCCGAACTGATAAATATCTGGGAGCGCCCAGCAATCAAAGATTCTCCGCTTGAAGATCTGAGGGAACGCATTCAGGACTTTTGTACAGCCAGCCAAAAGCCTGTTGTTCTTTTGATAGATGAAGTAGACCGAGCATCAGATTTTGCTGTTTTTTCTGCCTTTTTGGGGTTACTCCGTGAAATGTATTTGGAGCGTGAATCAGGCAGAACCAAGACCTTCCAAAGTGTTATCTTAGCTGGTGTACACGATATCAAAAATCTACGCAAGAAAATCCGACCAGACTCTGCTCACTCCTATAACAGCCCTTGGAATATCGCCGCTGACTTCACCATAGACATGAGCTTTTCTGCTCCAGAAATTGCTACCATGCTTGAAAG
>JAIRQA010000020.1 GCA_031256715.1 Coriobacteriales bacterium
GCTATTGCTAAGAGCGCACGAGCAAAGGATTTTGAGGATGCCATAGAATGGCTTGTTTCAAGCGGAATCGTTTACCGTATTCTCAACATTACAAAAAATGAGTACCCGCTAAAGGCATACGAAATGCTTAATTACTTTAAGCTCTTCTTGCTTGATGTTGGCTTAATAAAACATATTGCTAATATAACCAATAAATCGATACTGCTTTCTGAGGGGTTCGCATTTAAGGGGCAACTTGCGGAAAACTATGTGCTGCAGCAGCTTCTGCCGTTGCTTGGCTATTCGCCACACTTTTATGCATATGCCCAGAATCGCGAAATTGACTTTGTTATTCAAAGTGGTGAAGACATTGTGCCAATAGAAGTAAAAGCAGGCGAAAATAAGAGCGCCATTAGCTTTAAGCACTATATCCAGAAGTACAAGCCAGAAATTGCAGTAAGGTTTAGCGCAAACGAGTTTATAAAAAATGGTGCTATCACAAATATTCCGCTGTATTTTGTTGAGAAGATGTTTGAGCTAAGTGGGATTTGTAGAGACTTAGAACTGTTGGGCAACTAAAACAGGACACCTAGGCGTCTTGCTGAGGAAGCGAATTTATTGTGCTCAATTGCGATTAACTATCATGTCTACTTATTCAGAATCTTGCTGTTTACTTCTAAGGTGTCGTCTGACGCGCTGAACAATATCAGACGCATAATCTATAGCAAGTCTTGCAGTGTCCTCATCAATATATAATTCGTTTGGATAGCGATGCTCTACCGCATAAGGATTCAGAAAAAGCGCTTTTGGACGTAGATTTTCTAAATCTCCCATATATGGCTCAACACAAGAGACTATTTCGCCAAGATTGTGTGTTTTATTGGGAAAAACCATGTTGTCTACAAGAACCGCGTTAAGTGCTTTTTCTGCAGCCTGCTGTGCGTGAAAGCAGATGTTCTCTAGCTTCATTGGATGGTGGTTGCACAAAATCATTGCTGCATCCAAATCATCTGATGCTTTGCTTAACCATGATTGAGTAACGTCATCGTTTGTCACAGTCGTTTGTCATAGACAAGCCTTCCGTCCCGAAATACCTTTTGCTCAAGTGTTGTGACTTTAGCCATTTCGTTAAATCTTGAGCTTTTTTGTGCAAGAAAGTCTGTGGGAATATAGCTTGCATTCAGACCCCATCGGCTATCTTCCCAAAGAACATGTTCCATCTCTACTAAAGCCTCGTGTGGACTTCTGCTATAGCTATCTTCTAGCACAACAAAAAAATCTAGATCAGATTCGCGATCAGACGAAAAACCTCCATCGACATACGAACCAAAAAGATATAGGCGCTCGACAGGTAAGGCATGAACAATAATATCTCTTATCAAAGATATTTTGCTTTCTATGTTGCTGTACCACTCGTAGTGTTCCAAAATCGCATTTCCCGTCTTTGCCATAATGTCTTTCGCTCACCAACATAGCAAGCAGTTCTATTGCCTTAATTAGCACTCCATAGAATACTTACGAGCGTTTAGGGTTCAGCTTTTATTTTAGTATTTATCAATTTTGCTTACAGTAGCAAAACGCTTTGTGTGCATCTTTCGTGGGCACCCTTGGTTTCTGTTCACGCCACCCCCCATTGCGTCATCTTGAGATTGCCGTGGCGACAATGCTTAAGGCTCTGACACTTCGGTCTAGCGAACTAGAGCCTTAAGCTCTCGCTTCGCTCGCCTCAGGATGACATGGGGCGGGGCGTGAACAGAAAACATCATTTTATGTTGTATGTAGAGTTTATTTCATGGGCATTTTTGTGATGTATGACGGCCCATTTTCACAGTGATTTTGATTTTGTTGTTGATAGCCTCGACGTGCGCGTTGCTGATGCCGAGATCGACCGCCGCTATGATGTCTTTGCTGGTTTGCGTGTTGTAGCCAACATTAACCGTGCGAATTCTTAGTCGTCTTGGTAACGCTCAGCGATGTCGTTGGCTCCATTAACAATAGAGGCTTCAAATCCCAGCAAAGCCAGCAGTTTGATAGCGTTTTTGCCTGTTGCCTTTCCGTCCTTTATGAGGTAGTCAAACTCTACTGTGTCGCTGCCCACAATCTCATCAAAGTGATAGTTTTTGTAATTGTCGCCAAGTAAGTCTACTAGTTCTAGGTCGTGAGTTGCGGCAAGGACAACGCTCTTAAGTGATTGCTCACGGGTGGACGCAACAAGGTTTTTTAGGATTGCCGCTGAAGCAGCGATGCGCTCTGTGGTGTTTGTGCCGCGCAAAATCTCGTCTATTAAGCACAAGCAGGGGTGGGCGTAAGTTGCGTCTACAAGGCGTTTAAGCGCTCGAGTCTCGGCAATGAAATAGCTTTCTTTTGTAAGTACGCTATCGCGCGCGGCCATCGCACTTATCACCAACATAGGTTGCATTTGTAGGCTTTTGGCGGTGCATGTGTTTATGGTTTGTGCCAAGATGGCGTTGACGCCAATCGCTTTAATGAATGTGGATTTTCCCGAGGCGTTAGATCCGGTAATCAGGTTGCCATGAGCCAAATTCACACTGTTGGCGACAGGGTTGTGAACAAGTGGATGATAGAGGTCGCTTGCTTGCAGCATGTTATTAAGCTGCATGTTGCGTGATGCGCCAGGTTCGCTCGTCTGAGCGCAGCAAGAGTCGTCTGCCGCACTCACCGTGCGCGTCTGAGTATGGCTCGTGTCACATGGAGTGCACTTCTCAACATAGCAAGCCTCGCTTTTGTTAGCAACCGGGGCGCAAAACTTTGGCAAAGCGTAGTAGGGGAGGCTTTCGCGAAAACTATATATGGCGATAGCTACATCTAAAGTGCCAAAACTGTGATACAAAAGATGTAACAGCTCATGGTTTGCTTTAAGTATGTGCATTGCGCGGTTGTAGTGTCGCACTCGCGCCAAAAAGAAGATTTCATAAAACTCCCGCAGCAATTCTGCCTCTGTATACCAGGAGTTTCGCTGCACAGCGCCGGAGATTGCTCCACCAGCGCGAGCAAAGACAGGATAGCTTTTGGCAAGCGACTTGATTAGCGGGTTTTGCGAAATATCTCTTTTCTTAGGCTTCGCGCTATTGTTAGTGGGGTTTTCCGCGCCTTTGGCAGAGGCACTTTTCGCGCTGTTGGCTGAGTCGTTATCTAAGTCATTATCTAAATCGCTATTTAAGTTGTTATCTAAGTCATTATCCGAAAGCAACGCCAATATCTTTTTCGTACTCCAGAGCAAAGCAGAAAGATATCGCAAAGACTGATAGTCGCGTACATTGTTGCGCTCGCTTTGGTAATGCACAAGACCATTTACAACAAGCGCTGTGATAACCGCAGGGAGGCCTAGAATTGGCGCAAGCACGCAAACTGGAATCATGATAATTGGCAAAACCGACAGAATGACGTACACATAACGTTTTAATAATGTCGAGAAGTGCTTTGCGCTTTTAGCTTTGCCACCCGAGCCACCAGTGCCATCGCTTTTAGCTCTGCCACCCGAGTCACCAGTGCCATCGCTTGCCGCCCCGCCGCCTAAAGCATTAGCGCTAACATTCACTTTGTCATCCGTGTGTTGTTTTATGTGGTGCCTTGCGTGGTACTTCTCAACAAGTTCAAAAATTAAAACGCCAAGACCATTTCCAGCTTGCTTTCCCGCGCTTGCTAGCAAGAATTGCAGCTTTAGACGCAGATCAGGGTTTGCTTTACACAGTGTGATGATTTCCTCAACTGCATCCGCATCATTTGCCGCGGCGTTAAGGTCGTGCAGTCTGGCATAAAGACATTCGTCGCCGGCACTACTTTGGCAAGCATCCAAGCGCAAAAAGATTTGACTCATCTCTAAGTCATCCCAGGTTTGGTTGTCTATGATGCGACGCTGCGCATGTGCTGGTGCTTCTTGCACAGAATTGCCTGCTCGTGTAATTGCCATTATGCTAGCATTATAATAAGCTAGCATATCATCTTCTTGTGCAGGATGAACAGGAGGTTTAGCAAATGACCGTTGCAAACTTGCGAGCAATTGTTTGTTGGAGCGTCTGCCACTAATTAGTATGTAGAGGACAAGCACCAAAATCGCAGCTAGCGCAACGCAGGCGACAATGATATCAGATGTAGAAAATGTGGGCATGGTACTATTATTTTAATGCTCGTTAACCAACACAACTTGCGCCGTGACTCGATTTGGAACGCAAGTGGGGGGGTGTTCCTATAGTTTTGTCAAGAGGTAATTCGTAATTTACTTTCAGATTTTTAGAATATCGTTGTTAGGTTTTTCACAGTTGCCTAGGTGCAAATAAATCGCACTTCTACGCC
>JAIRQA010000026.1 GCA_031256715.1 Coriobacteriales bacterium
TTACATTAGAATATATTTGCGCAATGTTTTCTATACCTTGTTTGGCAATTACTCCTGTTTTAGAGAGCAACGGGCGGATAATATCCGCCCCTACGGAATCAAATTCAATCCTCCCAAACCGACATTTTTTGTCCTTGGCGCATATGGTGATGAAATATGCCCCATCTTGTGAGTAATCATATCCTTTGAGACGATTTGGTTTTCGCTTAGGCAAGTTGTTCATTTCAGAATAACTCTCCTTCGTTAAATTATTAGTTGTCTTCTAACGTATCAAACACTCGTTTTACAGACTCATGACCACTTGTTAAAAAGAAGGTCTTAAAATCTAAGAGCATTTTTTCGCGTGCGCTTTGTAAGGATAAGTCAAAATCAAAGCGTTTTTGTAGCTTGTCTATATGGTAAAGCACAGTATTGCGATGCATATGCAAGCGCTTCGCAACAAGAGTTGCATTGCGTTCATGGTGTAAATAAAACCAGAACAAAGCTACATAGTTGGTGTTATTGGCGATATCTTCCTGATGAATTTTTTGTAGTAAGGTGTGCGAGAATGAAAATCGCATGAAGCGCTGGTTGGGATTTGCCTCGCTTAGTAGGCAATAGATGAGCGCGTCCTCAAAAAGAAAGACAGATTTATCATGCTGCTCGTCTACCGCATAAAGTTCATTTTGGATAGTGTTCTTTAGGCTTAAAGCAACTTTTGTTTGTTTGTATGCCATGTCTAGGTCGCAGATATTCTCAAATATTTGCGATACTCCACTTGTAAGACCAAATGGCTGATGAATTAAATGGGACAGGTCATTGGTCGTTTTGCGGTGCGAGAGCTGGCTGTCGCTATCCTCGGCATAGCATAGTATTAGCAAATCTCCATTATGGGGGAATTGGTAACAATTTCCATGGTTGATCTTGCTTGCTGCCTTAATAATCTGCTGTTGTCTATTTATCCAATCCTGCTCATTTAGCTCTAAGACAATTAACTTTAATTGAGGGTTGTGTGGTATCTTTGTTAGACGCATTTGCTCATAGACATAAGCATCATTAATGGTGTTGCCGCTAAGTAACTTGCTAAAAAAGAAGTAATGTGGTGCTTCTACTTTAATGCGTTTTCGCCAATGCGATGTACAAACCATAGTAAGCCTTTTAAGAAATATGTTAAAGATATCTTCTAGTCCTAAGCTATAACTTCGTGTGGTGCAACTCATCAAGACCGAACCAAAGTAGCTTCCTTGCACAAAGATTGGACAATAGAGCTTTTTAAATGGCGATTCTGGTGTAGCTTCTATTAGCGAGATGCCCTTGCGTTTTACAAAATGTTTCTGAAGATCTGTGATGTCATGGGGTGCGCAGCCAGTTTTAACTAATTGTGCAAGAAAAGAATCGGGGGGCGCTATGCTTTTGCTATAGCCTAAGAGGTTCATGTCCTTATCAACAACAGAAATAAAGTTATGCAGTAGCGAGCAGCCAACTTCGCAGATATCGTTAAGGCTGCCATCCTGATATACCACCCTGTCTAGCTGGCTTTCCCATATTAGCTGTTGAACGAAAAACTGCTGCACTAAAACCGTAAAGTACGAGAGCGTCTCTTTTTGGCGCAGAACCAAAACGCGATTTTTAAACTGAGCAAGCCAGTTTGGAAGATGATCGCCAATGGCAAGAACAAGCACAAATGCATATAGCTGCTGCTGCAAAAGCTGATGTGCGGCATCCATATGCGCGATGTAAAGAAGTTTACTATCTGGGAGTGCATCTGGTAGGTTTGGAGGTGTATCTGATGGTGGATCTGGGAGTGTGTCTGAAGAGTTTGGAGCTGGAGCTGAAGGTGCAACGGAAAGCGCGTCTAAAGTGCGAGAAGGTGTATCTGAAGATGCATTCGGAAGTGCATTTGAAGACACATCTGGAGGTGCATCCGTAAGCATATCTGGAAGCAAATTTGCACTGGTATCGTTTTTTGATAACGTCCAAAACCAACGGAAATCATGAGCAGTAGCCTGAGGTACAGACATTATTTGGTGGTCAGAGAAGTGATCTAAGAGCATCTCTAAAGTTACAGAGGGAAGCACTTTGCTGTGGGTTTTAATGATATCGTCAAGTTCTGAGCGCATGCTACTATGTTAGCAGATATATGCACTCACAAACAAGAAAGCCAACAAATGCTAGTTGCTGGGTTGACACCGCTAGGTTGACAGCGTTAGGCTGACTCCGTTAGGCTGACACTGTTAAGCTGACTCTGTTAAGCAGACTCCGTTAGGCTGACATAAGCTGCCGCTCTTATATCTGCAAACATTCGACTGAAACCCCTGCAAACATTCGACTGAAACCTCTGCAAACATTCGACTGAAATGCTTGCAAACATTCGACTGAAACATCTGCAAACATTCGACTGAAATGATATTCTTGCCAACAATATCGATTACTCTAAAACTTCAAAGCCACTAACCCTAACTGTTATTACTGGTGATGGTTTTGCTCACGACAGACAAGATGGCGTACGAGTTGTGCCATTTCCCGCGCTATGCTAGTTGGCATGCTACTGCAGAAACAAGGAAGGCAAGCTGCGGAAAAACTTCCGATAACGTCATTTAGAACTTGGTTAAGAGCATCAAATAGCATGTAAGCAGATTGCGGATCTAGTCCGCAATGACGTTCGTGTGCGAGATTGCGGAACTCGTTCGTGTTGGCGAATAGTATGTAAGCAGATTGCGGAACTCGTTCGTGTGGGGCGGAAGCGATGCATTTTGGAATTGAACACGTATTAGACACGTATTAAACACGAATTAGTCTGGTCTAGCGCGCGGCTTGACGAAATTCGTTAATTCACGTATTGGTCGGGTCTAGCGCGCGGCCCGTGGCTCATTTAAGCTGAGACGTTTCTGCTGGTAAGCGGTAATGAAAATTGCAAATATCTTATGTAGAGTTATGTAGGGTAGAAGAAGAACTTGGAGCTACGTAGCTAGCGCAGAATCGCTACGCAGTTAGCACAGAAAAGGGAATCACGTTTACGCCGTCTGGTCTGCAATGCGCGAACCCATTTCCTGTGATCACGCTTAGTGTTGCTGGCGCTTTTACCTTTTGTGTATCAATCTTTGACGCGAATTTTAGAAGATTATCTGCTGCGGCATCTGCTGCTCCAATGCCTAGTTTAATCTCAAACGCTCCCCAGGTTCCATCTGCGTATTCAACAATAGCGTCTATTTCTACGCCCCTTGAGTCACGGTAATGGTACACTTTGCCGCCGCTTACAGCCGCATAGATTTTTAAGTCGCGGATTACCAATGATTCAAACAATAGGCCAAAATAGTTCAGGTCTGCCGTGAGCTTGTCTACCGACAAGCCCAGAGCACCTACCGCCAGCGAGGGATCTGCAAAGTGGCGTTTGGGAGACTTGCGCAGCATATCTGCAGAGCGAATGTGGGTGTTCCATGCGGGAAGATTCTCTACCGTCATTAACCGTTCCAGTGCAGAAAGGTAGTCGGCGATTGTCTCATCATCTAATTTGCCGTCGCTGCCACCTGTATCTTTAGAGAGCGCATTCAGCGTGACTTCGGTGGAGATATTGCGGGCAATAGATTGAAGCAACCGCATTACCTTGTAGGGGTCGCGGCGTTTTTCTGATACTTTAGATAAATCTACCTCCGAGATCAGAGACACATAGTCGCTTGCAAAACGTAGACCTTCTGCGGCGTTCGCCCCAATCAGACCTGGCCAGCCTCCCAGCGTGATTTTTTGGGCAAGTTCGCAAAGTTCAAGATCTACGTTTTCAGATAAAGGTGTTTCTCCGCTAAGCAATGACGCCAGGCTGACTTCGCCTGTAGACCAGCCCTTTTCAAAGAATGACATGGGTCGCATGCGAATTACAGAGAAGCGCCCTGCCCCAGAATGCCGTCTGACATTGTCGTTAGGTGCTGCAGAACCAGTTAAGATAAACTGTCCCTTCGTTTTTCGCACATCCACCTCTTTGCGGACATAGTTCCATATTTGTGGATATTCCTGCCATTCATCTAGCAAGAGCGGAGTGGTTCCGCGCAAAACGCTTGAAGGATCAACTTGCATCTTGATTCGCACCTGCTCGTCGGCATCAAAGTGTACGGCGCTACTTGCAATCTGTCTTGCGGTTTCAGTTTTGCCGCAGCCTTTTGAACCTTCAATTAAGACCGCCCCCGAGCTTTGCAGCCGCTCTGCTAATGCTTGATCTGCAAAACGTTTTATGTAATTCAAGTTACCTTCTTTCGTGTAAACTAGTTATTATCCTATTGCTTTTTTACCAGTATATCATACAGCCGCTAAAATATACATGGTTCAGCCGCTAAAATGTAAGCCATCCAGCCGCTAAAATATACATAATTCAGCCGCTAAAATATACATAATTTAGCCGCTAGAATGTAAGACATCCAGCCGCTAAAATGTACGCAATCAAATCGCCGTTAACTCATGCCTGCTTAACAGGCACCTCTTTGTAAAACGAGTTAAATCGGCTTTAACCTTATGCTATACTTGGTTGCCTGTACAAGTGATTGGATGCGAAAGATGATTGAGATAAAAGAATATGACGACCGCAAGGTTGTGCGCTCATACGGCGGCAGAAGCGGAACAAAGTTTGGCGTGGCTGCAGACGACGACATATGGCTGTTAAAGTTTCCTAAAACAACCAAAGAAATGGCCAAGGCAGATGTGTCTTACACAACAAGCCCACTCTCTGAGTACCTTGGGTCGCATATTTATGCTAGCTTAGGCATTCCTGTGCACGAAACAGGTCTTGCGCTGCGGGATGGCAAGATAGTCGTCGCTTGCAAAGACTTTCTTATGCGCGGCGACAAGCTCATCGAATTCATGCAGATAAAGAACATTCACGGCTTTGACGTGGGCGGCACGTCTACAAGTGGCGAGGGTGTTGACCTTAAAGAGGTGCTTGACACGATAATGGCTGACGAATGGCTTATGTCCTTGGAAGGAAGCATCGATCGCTTCTGGGACATGTTTGTTGTGGATGCTGTCATTGGTAACAACGACCGCAACAATGGCAACTGGGGAATTATAGAGAGGCTCGACGAGAATATAGAGCTAGCGCCAGTTTATGGCAATGGCAACGCGTTTTTTAACAAACGTGGTGGCGACAAGATGCTCGCTCGGCTTGCTAACAAAAAGGAGTTTGAGCAGGATGCTTTTGGCACAGTTACAAGCGTTTATACGCACAAGCTTACAAATGGTGATGCGGTTATAGATAAACACATAAAGCCATTTGACTTTATGAGTAGCACCAATGACGTAGGTTGCTTGGCAGCAATGAATAGATTCGCCGCGCGCTACGACCATGCCTGGGTATCTGACATCATTGATTCTATCCCAGAATCCTACAGAGATCTTGCGGTAATGCCGCAGCCAATGAAGACCGCTTACAAGAAACTGCTGGCCGCAAGGTCAGAAAGAGTCATTTTGCTCGCTTAAGAAGTTTGCTCGCATAAGAAGTGCAAAGTTAGCTTAGCCCTGTAACAAGAGCTTCTAAAGCCTTGTTCAGAATGACATGCCGTTTTAGCTTCTAGAGTCTTGTTAAAAATGACGTTGCGTTGTGTATCCTGAACCAGCCGTCCCTATATCTACTAAAAGCTGTAACACCACTAGCAACCATTTGCCGTAACCATTTGCCAAGCGGCGAGCGGTAAGCAAAAAAAATTCTTAAGAGAGGGTCAAGATGGGGGATAAGTGATTCACTATATAAGCGTAATGGTTCCTGTGCGGGCAGGCTTTGTTTACGTGTGCGTGTTTTGCGTTAATGGCAACAAGGGAGAAAAATGGGCTTGCAAAGGACAAGGTAAAAGGAGAAATCGGAAGGGGCAAGCAATGAAAGTTATTAGGGTTTCTGGTGCGCGATTGCGACTGCCAGCTAAACAAAAAACTAGCGGTAAGGGGGTGCAAAAGCGATGAGACCACCAAATTATGCAAAAAGTTATGCAGTAAAAAACGCGGCAAGTAATTTTAGGGCAATGGGGAAAAAATCTGTTGAGAAAAACTTAATAGCATCCCAAAACGCAAGCGGCTTACTATTCGGCTTACTACGCCGTGGCGCTTGTTTAATTCTTAGCTTCATGCTTGCTATTATGCTAGTACCCATAGGTGCCTTTGGTGAGAAGGAACGCGTGGCGTTTGGTGAAATTAATAGTGAATCGAAAGTAGTATGGCACGGTCTCAGTTATGATGTTCGAATTCACGACGGCTACAGTTATGAGGGTACGCAAAGCTATTCCCCCCCATCAAATGTCGATTACCTTAGGGTTATGATTCATGTTGGAATCATTGGGGGCACAACTTATTATGACTATGACTATGAAATCCCACGTCAATCTTTTACTGCATCCTGCAAATTAGATTATGACACAAAAACTGCGTCTGTATCGTTTAACGGCGACGAATATAGTGTGACAACTTCTTCGCACGGTCAAGCACTTCTCTCGGTGCTTGGATACGATGAGTACGACAACTCCTACGTACCAATAGTCAATTACAAAAGCGCGGACGAGCCAGTAAGATATGACTATTCTGGCTCTTATACATCTAATATCTCTACGATGGGAACTTCTGCAGATATTATTGTCTCTCCAGGAAGTACACATAACTTATTTCAGGGGATTGTCGCAGAAAGCGGCTACACACGAACTAATTTAATAAACGGAAACAATTCTACATGGACGGCTTCGGGAACTCAGCCACCAAATAATGGCTCAACTTGGACAAGCGTTGGCACTGCAATTCTTAATTACCAGATCTCAGATTGGGTGGGTGCAAAAAGTACATTCTCCCGCCGCATTACCGTGCGCTCTAACACAGCGCCAGATGTGCAGATACTTTATAG
Source organism: Coriobacteriales bacterium (assembly GCA_031256715.1). Taxonomy (GTDB): domain Bacteria; phylum Actinomycetota; class Coriobacteriia; order Coriobacteriales; family UBA8131; genus JAIRQA01. The sequence continues at coordinate 6,842 of JAIRQA010000026.1, forward strand.
CGACAACCAACAAGCTTATGACGATAAGTGGCTAACCACAAACGTAAACGCTCTAGATCAGTCGCGCAGACGAACTTTAGATATTACAGCTTTGGCTAACGAGGCTGGTACTTATGAACTTAGCTTAAAGCGTAATGGAGCTTATAATTCCGCAAAACCAATAAGCAATAACCCAGCAGGTAACCTTGTAAACCAAAAACTATCTGCGTATGAAACTCAATCCGCGCAGGTAGCGGGTGACGCTTTTACAGCAGTACTGCAAGACTCTACCCACGCCATAGATCTTTCAACTACGTCTGCCGCAAAACGAACGTACATAGACAACACTGCTCCGGCGACACCAACAGCAACGCCGCAACAAACAGATGGCTTTACAGATTGGTCTAAGACACCAGTGGTTAGCGCTAGCGATGCTTTAAGTGGCATTATAGAGCAAAGCCCGGGCGTACCACTAACTTACTGGCAGTTTGTAGAGGCTCCACTTAGCGGCAGCACAACTGCGCCCGCCATTAATGGTGGTACCGGTTGGACAACCGACTATAGTGCAGCCTATGCGGCGCTAGCTAACGATGGCAGGGGCTACGACCTTTATATGTTTGTTACAGACAAAGCCACAAACCCCAGTGTTGCAGCTAAGGCTAACACTCAAGGGCGTATTTATGTGCCCCTAAGCTATGCGCCAGATATAGAACTTTATTATGCCGGCACAGCCCACACTAGCCCAGACAAATATCAGGGCGAATGGCTGACAACCCTTACAGATGCTATAAATCAGGATAGAGCACGCAAGCTAGATGTGCAATTTAGCTCGGATGCTGCCGGTAGTTATGACATCAATCTTTATATGGGAGTTTTGCCTGGCACACTGCTTAAGACATATCCTGTTGCTTCTAATGCAGCCGGTAATGTTGTAAGCGATTATCACCAAAACTTTAATGTGGCTAATACGGCACTTATTGGCGAAGAGTTTAGAAGCGTATTAATGCCAACCGGTGGCAGTACGCCACTGTCAGACTTTAGTGCGCCTATATACGCAAAGTTTGACTCTGTTAAACCAACATTAACAAATATTGGCCCACAACAAACCGCAGGTGTAGATGATTGGTCTAAGGAACCTTTAACTAGCGCTAACGATAATCCATCGGCGCAAAACCCCACTGGTTCAGGCGTATATACAGATGGCGGTGGCAACCCTGTTGTCTATTACAAGTTTGTTCCCGCTGGTAGCGCAGCGCCAGTTGCAGATGATACTTGGCTTAGCGACTATAACGCAGCCTACTATTCATTACCAGCTTTGGCAGGTGGCTATGACCTTTATGCTTATTGTATAGACATGGCCACAAACCCATCTGCGCCCATTATTCTTAACGATCCACTAACACCCATCATTCCAGAGATTCCGCGTATTAAAGCAAATGGCTTCGACCGCGAAGCAGGTAAGCCGTTGCTAACTTCTGCGGATATCTTTAACTTTACACAAGTTAGCGCAACTGACAGACACGACATAGCCGTAAGCATCTCAGACATCACTTTAGACACATTGCCGGGCGGTGTTTCTGTTGCAAATGCTATCTTTAACGCGGCGGTTGGCGATGTTATTCCTATGACATTTAGGTATATGGATGACAATAATACCACCGACACATCTGATGACAGAGAGGCAAGCGTTACAGTTAATTGTCGCATTTTGCCACATGTAAGTGGCGATGCTCCACAAATTTCTGCAACTGACATTCTTAAAGACGAGGCAACGCCATTAAGCGAAGCCGATGCTATCGCGGCGGCTCACGTTAGCCTACGCGATTACAATGGCGCGTCGCTTATGGCCTCTATAACAAATGTTACAGTAGACGCAACTGAACTTCTGGCAGCCAATGCAGGCAAGAAAAATGAAGTTTGGCCACTGACATTTTCTTACACAGACGATATGGGTACAGCGGCAGACCCTGACGACGACGAGACTGTTAGCGTAACCGTTAATGTAATTATTTCCGGTGTAGAGCCATCTACCGGACCTAAGATTGGTGCCAGTGGCTTTTGGCATCGCGAAGGCTCTGCGCTTGCCGCGAGCGTCGCCATTGCTAAGGCGCATGTGCAAATACAAAATAGCGCTGGAATCTTTGTTGGTGCCACTGCTAGCAATACTGTAATAGACCCTGCCGGCTTAAACCAGATTGCCGCGATTGTTGCCGCCAAGAAGGGCGAAGTTAAACCTTTAACCTTTGCTTATACAGACCCAACAACAAGTCAAACGGCAGAGGTTACAGTAAATGTAACTATCACAGACGACGAAGATACGCTAATTGCAGCCGATGGCTTTATGTGGCAAGAGGGTAATGCGCTTAGCGAAAGCGACGCCATAACCAATGCTAATGTGTGCATTGTTAATAGGAATGGAGTAGAGCTTGTTGCTTCTACCTCTAATGTTTTTGTAGACCCATCTGGCGCAGATCAGCTTTCGGCAATTGCTGCTGCCAAGGCCGGCGAGGTAAAGCCTTTAACCTTTGCCTTTACCGACGATGCCGGCACACCTGACACAAGCGATGACATTACCAAGTCTGTAACTGTAAGTGTAAAAATATTTAAGCAGTTGCCTCCCTTGCCGTCAGACATAAAGATTGGCGCCAATGACTTTAACTGGCTTGCTGGTGTTACTCTTGCAGATGGTGATGCCATAACCAGAGCGCATGTAGAACTAGAAGACAGAAACGGCGTGCGCACTACCCCTGTGGCAGGAGCATTGGCATCAGGCGGGAACACGGTTGTGGGTGTAGGCAGCCAGCTTACAGATATTTTGGCTGGTATTGCCGGCGAGGTTTATCCACTAACCTTTACTTATACAGACAACAATGGCACTGATGCTAATGCTGCAGATGATTTAGTAGCAACGGTAACAGTGCAAGTTAAGCTGCACGATGGTCCTGTGCCGCCACCAGCTGCAGATGAGCCACAGGTTTGGGCAAGTAACTTTGCTTGGCAAGTGGCAACTCCATTAAATCTAGGCGAGGCTATACAGCAAGCAGGTGTCACATTATGCGACAGAAATGGTGTCTCACGTGTGCCAAATGCGACAAATGTGAGATTCGCCTCTAGCACAGAGCTCGCAGATCTTTTGGCAGGCGTTTCTGGCTCTGTGCTGCCACTAACCTTTACTTATACAGACGACAATGGCACAGACACAGATACCACAGACGACTTAGAAGCCTCTGTAACAGTGCAAGTTAGGCTTTTTGGTAACGTATTATTTGGCGACCTTGACATTGGCGCAGACGACTTTTTTGTGCAGCAAGGCACAGTTCTTACAGATGCCGATGCCATAACGCATTCTAGTCTTTGGCTCAGAGACAGAAACAATGTAGAGGTTGCTCCTGTCCTTGGCACAATTGCCACTGGCGGCAACACAGTTGTGGGCGTGCCGGCAGGCGCAACGCCAGGTGCGGCATCTGAACTTGCAGATATTGCCGCTGCTCCCGTAGGTTCTATAATGCCATTAACCTTTACATACACCGATGATAATGGCACAGCTGCAGATACAACAGATGACCTTACAACATCTATTGCTGTAAAAGTTACTATTAAAGGTAGCGTGCCACCAGGGGCAGGTTATCCAAAGATTGGCGCAAACTCCTTTGCCTGGAAAGCTGGCGAGACTTTAACCGAGGCCGAAGCCATACAGCAAGCCTATGTTGCACTTAAAGACAGAAACAAGGTTGCTGTGCCAGCCGTGCCTATTGTGGCTGGTGCGCCAGGAGGTCCGGCTTTAGGCGGCAACACGGTTGTGGGCGTACCGGCAGGTGCAACACCAGGTGTGGCATCTGAGCTTGCAGACATTGCTTCTGCTCCCGCAGGTTCTGTTCGTCCGCTAACTTTTACCTATATAGACGACAATGGTACAGCAGCAGACGATACAGATGATATAGAAGTAGCGGTCACTGTAGATGTTAGCCTTTACGAACAAATTGGACCTTGGCCTCCTGCTATAGGCGAACCTAAGATTGCCGCAAACTCCTTTAGCTGGCAAGAAGGTAGCGTCTTAAATGGCGCAAATGCTATTATGCTAGCACATGCCGCCAACTGGAATCGTATAGGTGTGCCCGTTGCTGCAATCTTTGGCACACTAGCCACAGGTGGTAACACCAAAGTTGGCATTGGCACAGAAGTCGCAGACATTAACGCTGCAAGGGCAGGACAAAAGCTACCACTAACATTTACTTACACAGATGACAATGGCACACCTTCAGACACGTCAGATGACAAAGATGCCAGCGTTACTGTTACCGTAAGCATAAAGGGTAAAGTTGGTCCTTGGCCGCCAACCGCAGGCGAACCTATTGTTTCTGCTAATGGCTTTTGGTGGCAATACGCAGAAGCGCTTTCGCAGGCTGATGCCTTGGCATTTGCCGACGTTATAGCAACAGACAGGTATGGCAAGCTTTGCACAGACATCAGTTCTTACGTGCTTGCCGGCACAGGTTCGGCTACAGAGCTTGACGATATTCAGTTTGGTAATGTTGGCGAAGTTTATCCACTAACCTTTACTTATACAGATGACAATGGCACAGACGCCGATACCTCTGATGATTTAGAAGCAACAGTTACCGTGCAAGTAACCATTAAGGGAAAGATTGGTCCTTGGCCTCCAGTGCCGGGAACAGACCCCTATATTGGCGCAGATGATTTCTATTGGCAAGAAGGCGAAGAGCTTAGTGCAAAAGATGCGCTCATCTTGGCAAACACTGTGGGTAAAGATTCCTTTGGTGTTGCAATAGACATCAGCGACGCTAACACAGACGTAGGAGTAAATTCAGAACTTGCAGATATTAAGCAAGGTAGTGCCGGCGAGGTTTACCCACTTACATTTACTTACACAGATTCTGCAACCGGCAAAACAGCCACGGTAACTGTAAATGTATGTCTTTATGGTGGCATAGGACCTAAGCCGCCCCTTGCAGGCAGCCCTGTGATTGCCGCCAACCACTTCTTTAAGGGCATTAACGAGCCAGCGTTTAGCGAGCAAGATGCTATTGGCCTTGCCTATGTGGCAGCAAAAGATAGCGCAGGCGTAGTACAAACTGTGCTTGCAAACCCAGCGGTTAAGGCTAACGTGGCAGAGCTTGCAGCCATAAATAGCTCTAATGTTGCTGGTGATATATTGCCACTAACATTCACTTATACCGATGCGTCTAATGGCAAGACAGCTTCGGTTACTGTAGATGTTACCATTGTTAGCAATGCCGGACCTGGACCAAACCCGCAACCTGGACGCCAGCGCATTGGTGGTAACGATTTTAATCGTATAGAGGACGAGGATGCTTTTAGCGACATAAATGCTATTATGCTAGCAGGTCTTAACATCCGTCGCTCTGACGGTAGTGCCATAAACCCACTTGCACCGCTTGCAGGTACTACTGTAGAGGTAGACCAAGCAGAGCTGGCTGCCGTAAACGTTGGCATGCGCGGTCAGGTGCTGCCATTAACATTTGGTTTCAGAGAAGGCGCAGACTTTGTTCAAACTACAGTTTATGTAACAATAATACCGCGCACATTCCAAGTTAAGTTTTACAACTGGGATGCGACTTTGTTAAAAACAGAAACTGTAGATAAGGGCGGGTTTGCAACAGCACCAGCCTCGCCCGTGCGCACTGGCTATACCTTTACAGGTTGGGACAAGAGTTATGTGAACATTTTGGCAGACACCAATGTTTACGCGGAATTTAAGATTAATGTTTATACGGTTAATTTTATCGACTGGGATGGCACACTGCTAAGCAAGCAAAGCGTCACGCATGGTAGTGCTGCGATTGCTCCACCTTCTCCACAGCGTCAAGGCTATACGTTTACAGGCTGGTCTGAGGCATTTGGCAATATTACATCTGACCTTACCGTGCAAGCGCTTTATAGCTACAATCAACCCGAGGGCGGCGGTTCTGGTAATGGTTCTGGTAATGGCTCTGGAGGTGGAACCGGCAATGGCGGCTCAGGTGGCGGCAGTGGTTCCGGCAATGGCGGCTATGGTAATACAGGCGGCAGTGGCTCAGGAACCAGCCAGAATACACACACCGTAATTTATAACTCTGGTGGCGCTAATGTTACCGGTTTGCCTGCTCCGGCAACCGTGCGCAATGGCGATACGTATACTATTCCAACCTCAAAGCCCAAGCGCGATGGCTATACCTTTGCCGGATACACTTCTGTGGCAGGCGACTATGTGGCAGGAGATTCATTCGTGGTCACAGAAGACATTGTGCTTACGGCAGTTTGGGACGACGCAACCAAGGTAAGCAGCACCGCGAACGGTTCCGGCACTAATGATACTCAGAGCAAAAATGTCACCGATGCTAGCACACCTCTGTCTGACCAAAGTCTAAATGGGCAAGACAATGGTAGGCTGCCATTTGTAGCCTATGCCGGCGACTCGTTTGCCCTGCTTAATCTGCTACTTGCCTTAGCTGGCATTGCAATGGCTGTGTTGGCGCTACTGCGTGGCAAAAAGCGTAAGCAAGAGCTAGACGTCGCCAAAGGCGCAAACGCCGATGGTAGTTATAGCGACAATAAGACTAATGATAAAAGTAGTGATTCTGGGCTAAATATGGTTGCTATGGGTGCAATTTGGTCAATTGTGGCAATTGTCGCTGCCGTCTTAGGTGTACTGCTTTTCATCTTTACCGAAGACATTACTTTGCGTGTGGCATTGGTAGATGTTTGGACGGCGCTTAACGCGGTCTTGTTTGTGGCAGCTCTTGTGGGTGCCAAGCTATCAGGCGGTAAGCGAACCGAGCAAAACGCGTGGGCTTAAAATATTGATTTTGTTGAGAAGTCGCAAGCCACAGACTTAAACGCAACCTGATACAATTTTTCTAAACGGGGCGCGAGCTATGTTCGCGCCCCTAATGGCACAAATTATGCAACAATAAAGGGAGATGGCAATGCAAGAAACAACCAAGGCAAGCGGCGCCCCAGATGCCCGTGCGCTTATATCCAAGAACAAGGACGACAAAGCGCTTGTTCTAGCAGCGATAGACGGCGACAGGGAAGCGCTTGGCAAGCTATATGTGGGGTATAAAGATTTCGTTGCCTATTACTGCCGAAAGTTTAGTTACAACAGGCAGATAGCAGAAGACGCCATGGGCGAAACTGTCCTGCGCATGGTTTTGCGTATTCACACCTTACAAGACCCAGAGAAATTTACCGGTTGGCTTTATGGCATCTGCCGCTTGACTTGTTTAGAGTACAACAAGAAAGATGTCGCATCACGCAGATATGCTTGCGATGATGATGCCAAGGATGTTTCAGACGACGACGCGGCTAACAGTCCCGAGCAGGCCTTAGAACAAAAGGAACTTCAGCGTAAGGTAATGGATGCTATAGATCAGCTGCCCAAACGCCAACGCGAGCTTGTAGAAGCATTTTATATAGAGCAAATGGACTACAAAGACATGCAGGAGCGCTTTGGCATCTCTTCAGGCTCGGTTGCTAAATCGCTGGATCGTGCTCGTAAAAATCTTAAAAAAGTTTTTGCAGAGAAGGGCTTAGAGCCGTCCCAAGCTAGTGTTTTTGGCTTTGCGGGCTATCTTGTAAGCAAGCTTGATACCGACATTGTCATGGGCACGAGTGTGTCTGCGGGTGGAACAGGATTGTTTTCTATGTCTGCCGCTAAGGCAATTGCCGCTACGACAACTTCGGTCTTGGCAGTTATTATAGGCGTTGGTTCTTACTTTGCCTTGTCGCAGCCAGAGACACTAAGACATGTATTGTCGCAAATTGATACAGCAATGCGACAAGGACATGACTTAGAACCAGTAGCCACAGAGGACTTTGCAATTTTATTTGATGGCGAGAATACCGCTGATGCCTTAGAGGCTGGCATCATGGGCACTAACGCACTTGGTGTGGCAAGCGTAACTGGTGTGGCAAGCGTAACCAAAAGCGCTATAAACAGCGCTTTAAAAAGTGATTCCAACAATGTGTCAAATAGTGAATCTGGCGCCGTGTTGGGGAACACCTCACATATCGTGTCATACGGTGTGTCAGAAAGCGACTCATACGTTGCATCAGGTGATACTTCAAACAGCTCTTCGCACAGTGCCTCGCAAAGTGTCGCATTTAACACTTCAGTGGGCGAAGGAATCGTGCCGTGGCGCTATTCTCCACATATTGCAATTCTTTATGCCCCCGATACAGAAGCGCTTGGATATTGGATTTACGAGTGTGTTAGCGGCGAGATTGTGCTTACAATGCCCGGGCACGAAAGAAGCGCTCAATTAGACGCGTTGGGGCTTGCTGGCGGCGAGTACGCCATTGTTTGGCAGGTGAGCGCCAAGTCTGGGCAGACATTTATTTTAGAGCGAACCTTCGTTGTTTGGTAGGCGCAGCACATGGTGGTGCTGGCAGGCGGATCCATCAGGACATGGGCATCAGGACATGGGGACGGTTCATCTGTCCAGGACATGGGGACGGTTCATCTGTCCTTGTTTCTTAATCTGCAGGTGGCAATCGCAAGAAGTTCACAAAGAATGGGTGATGTGCTTGCAAGGTGTTATTGTTAACATAAGCCTATAGTCGATTGGCGGCTATAGGACTGGGAGAAAACCAGTAACTTTAACACAAGAGGAGAAACAAAGATGAGCGAGCATTTTGTATCAGCAACACCAGCAAGCGCGGCAGCAACCGTGACAACAACCGCGACAGTGGCAAATGGCTTAACGCGCCGCGGCTTTCTTGCTACAGCTGCCATAGGCGCAACCGGACTTGCAGCTGCATTTGCAGGTTGTGCGCCAAGTAACACAGGTAGCGCGACAAGCGGGTCAGGCGACGCAACAGCAACAGGAGCGAGATCGGAAGGTCCAGTTAATGTTGAGGAGGATCTTGCCGCAGGCATCACGGTTGAAGAGACCATAGATGCCGATGTCGTGGTTATTGGCGGTGGCGCCTCAGGTTGCATGGCCGCAAGTCTTGCGGCAGAAAACGGCGCTAAGGTTATACTTGTAGAGAAGAGCAATACCTTGGGCGGTTGCTTTAATCTTTCGTTTTCGGCAACTACATGGGGTTACCCCTATGCTCCGGAAGGCCAGGGTAAGTTTGAGTTAAACCCATTTATTAAAGATTGGGTAGCCAACTCTCACTGGCGATGCGACCCTTCAGTTATAAGACAGCTATTGGTAAACTCTGGCGAGGCCTACGGCTGGGTTGCCGACCACGGCTTTGAGCTAATGTTCCTCTCGTTTTTTGGCAGCGACATGCTTATGCTACCAGACTATGCTCTGCGCCCCACTACCTGGCGCAAAATTGTTGACGATGTGGTGGTAGCCAAAGGCGGCGGACAGCTACTTACAGAAACTACTGCCAAGAAATTGCTTACCGATGCCAGTGGCGCTATCTGCGGCGTTATTGCCGAAAGCGACGGCAAGGGAGTGCAAATAAACTGTAAAGCTGTAAGTATCTCTACAGGTGGATATGCCGGCAACCCTGAAATGGTGCTGGAGGCATCTGGTTTTGGCGGCGTAAACGGTAGTTTGCCTCAAAATATTGGCGAGGGTCTGAAGATGGCCTGGGCAGTGGGCGCCACAAAACCAATTAACTTTGGCGGACTAATGTTGCACCAAACACTGGCTAAGGCTACCAACGACCTTGTGCCCATTTTGGAGCCATTCCCGGCTAAGTATCCAATGATTAGTACCTACCTGCCCATGACGCTAGATGTTGGCGCTTCAGGCGTGCGCTTCCGCGATGAGTCGCAAATACTTGACCCAGTGGCTGCCGCCAATTCCAGTGCATTTCAGGGGGCTTTCCACTACAAGGTATTCTCGAAAAAAATACTTGACACTTTACAAAGCGAGGGCCTTGTGGGAATAGGACAGATGACAAAACCCGGTTTGCCACCAGAGTTTCAGCCAGAATACGCACCAGAGACCCCCTGGACAGATGTCTACGAGGTCTTTGATAAGATGGTTGAGCTAGGCTTTGGCTACAAGGGTGACACAGTAGAAGAGCTAGCCAAAAACGCCGGTATGGACGTTGACATCTTTACTCAAACCTTTGCCAGCTACGAGAGCTTCTGCGCCACAGGTGACGACCTGCAGTTTGCTAAAGATGCTCAGTTCCTTTTGCCTTATGGCAACCAAGGTCCGTATTACATCGTCGTCGCCGAGATTAACAACCTTGGTACCTGGGGCGGTTTGCTCACCAACTTAAACTATCAGGTGTTAGACGACAACCGTCTTGTGGTTAAAGGCCTTTACGCCACTGGCTCCGAGGCCGGAACCAACCTTTACAATGACACTTACGTGGGCTCTGGCATTGGACTTTGCAACACTGTGACCTCTGGTTATCTTTGTGGCAAGGCCATGGCGGCGTTTGTGAAGTAGCGCCTATAAGTAGCGCCTATGTGGTGTTTGTAAAGCGGCGTTTGTAAAGTAGCGCCTGTGTTTTAGCGCTTACAGCACAGCATCTATTACGTTGCGCTCATAGTGTAGTTTTATGTTGAGAAGTGCTCGTTTGCGCGCTCGTTAACTGGTTAAGGCTGATATCTTACGTGGACGAAAACCAGTTAAGGCTGATATCTTACGCGGACGGACACAGGGCGACAGATTGCCGGTTTCGTATGCGCGTCAATCTGAATGTATCGCAGGGACGGCAATCTGAATACATAGCAGGGACGGCAATCTGAATGTTTCGCAGGGACGGCAATCTGTCGCCCCTGCGTTTGTTTAAACACGAATGATGTTTAGTTTTAGCGTTGGTTTAACGCTGGTTTAATGAGCGGGAAATTACGGAAAAATGTAGCATCAAGCCAACTGAAATTGCGAAAAAGTGTCAAAAATCCCAAATACAAATTGCGAAAAAGTGCATTTAACTCAGATGGCATTTATGTTGTCTGGCGGGACGCTGTGGACAGCGTCCCCTACGCAAATTTGCATAATCCCTAAGCTATTTCCTCTTGTATTTTTCCCGTAGGGGACGCTGTCCACAGCGTCCCGCCAGACGGCATAAATGGCATTTGCTCTAAATGTAAAATCCCAATTCATTGTAACCTCCTTCGTTTAAATTGGCGCTTCAACTTCTTGAAGCAGAACAAGGCCAAAGCAGGCTTTTGTAACGGCATCGCAAAAATCCCGCGAATGATAACCCACTTGACTTAAAGTAAATTGCATGGGATAAAACAGTTATTGCTATCGATAGGCATAACATTTTGCGTCATGCAAATAATTCCGCCCGCGCCACGCTCTAGCGCGACTTTGTCAAGAACCGCAAATTTCTTGACCTCGCGGTAATCGGGACTGGCAGACATTTTAATCTCAAGCGGATGAAAATATTTGCCTTTCTCAACAAGTATGTCTATTTCTTTTATGTTTTGGTCACGGTAATAGCTCAGAGCAGCTTTCGTTGGTGAATACGCATAGTTTCGTACAAGTTGGGTAACTACAAAATTCTCAAAATAATAGCCACATGCCGGCCCATTTATAAGTGTCTCTGCGTTTGGCCACATAGAAAGACTTGCAGCAAGACCGGTGTCAAAAAAATACAGCTTAGGTGTTTTAGACAAACGTTTTAACGCGTTGTTTGCAAATGGCTGCAACAAATATATAATGCCCATTCCTTGTAAGAGCCGTGTCCATTCCTTTGCAGTTGACTGAGCAATATCAGAAGCGTCAGCGAGTGTCTTGTAATTTAGTTGTCTTCCAATCAGCGCTGCGCATGCCGTTAGAAATTTACCAAAGCGCAGGGTATCGGTTATGCCGCCAAGCTCTGAAGCGTCGCGCATCAGATAGGTGCTCACGTATGCGTTCCAGTAATCTTGGCGCTGTTCTGTATTGGCGCTAATTGTTTGTGGCATTCCGCCTTTCCAGATATATTCAAAGATATCAATAATGTCTGTTTGCTTTGCATACTGCTCTCGTTTTTTTAGCTCATCCAACGAAAAAGCCAATTCTTCATCGTAATTAATGCCGTCGATTTCTCGTTTAGATAGACTGTAAAGTTCTAGTATGCCAATGCGGCCCGCAAGTGATTCTTGGATGTTTTTCATCATTTGAAAATGTTGGGAGCCGGTTAGCCAAAATAGACCAGGGATATCACTTTCGTCGCAGAGCAGCTTTATTCTCGCAAATAATTCTGGCGCATATTGAACCTCATCAATAATGATAGGCGGCTTATACATCTGAAAGAACAAAGCAGGGTCGCGCTTTGCAAGGTCACGAGCTGCAATGTCGTCTAATGTAACATATGTGCGATCTTGTTTGTTGGCTAAGTGCTTAAGCATGGTTGTCTTTCCAACCTGACGAGCTCCCGTAACTAAAATAGCCTTAAAGAAGGTGTTGGTGTTTAGAAACTTGCGCTCCAAATCTCGTTTTAAGTAGTCCATAGCGTAACTCCAATTTTTAAGATAATACACGATGAATCCTATTATATCTTAAAACTAATGATACTTAAGCGGCGGCAGCCTATGGGTGAGGTATGTCATAAAGGTAAACTGCTTTGCCTGTGTCTAGATTGTAAGCGGCTAAGTTGCCGTATTTCTTGGCAAAGTCGCTACGTTTATTCACGCTGAACACCAATCCGCAGTCTATGTTTACGCTAGTGCCCAGATCCCAGACCTTACCTGGGGGAAAATCGCGATGAGTCTCGTCTCTAACAATAAGCGTTGGCGTATGACCATGAATGAGAATTTCGCCATCTTTGGGAACATAACGCCGCTTCCAGATTCCAAATTCGTTTATGTCGCGCTCCCAAAGCAATCTGTGACGTCTTTGGTAGGCATCTTGAGCAGACATTGCGCTGCTTGCCTCTGTAGAACTAGTATTGCCATTGTTTGAGTCGTTGCTATTGTTTAAGTTGCCGTTATTGTTTAAGTCGCCGCTCTCGCAGGCACCAGCGTTTTTAACATCGTCGCTCTCGCAGGCACCAGCGTTGTTTAAGACGCCGCTCTCGCAGGCACCAGCACTTTTAACATCGCCGCTCTCGCAGGCACCAGCGTTTTTAACAGCGTCACTTTTGTTTTTGCGCACATCTTTCTTAGTAATGTGCTGATGAAATATGCTAACAAGTTCATCTCTGGTGCTATCGGGGTGCCATGCGTGAACGATGATGTACTTTCGGTCGCTTTTCTCGACATTAATAAAAAGGGGTTGTGCCGCCAGAAAGCAAGCATATTCGTACATCCGATCAGGGCTTGCCTTAAAGCGCTTAAGGCTGTCTGTGGGGGTGTAGCTAAGGCCGACATTTTCTGCAAGGCTGTAAAAAGTCTGAAATTCGCCGCGACCACACAACTCTATAAATGCATCATCGTGATTGCCTAGCACCATGCGGTATTTGCCATTGGACGTAATGTTGTTAAATGCCCACTCTAGCATTGCCTCCTCTTCGTGCCCTCTGTGCGTTAAATCGCCAACGAGAATGAAGTTGGCGTCTGAATCATCATGCTCTATTCTTTTGCGTAGTTCGTTAAATTGTGTGAAGCACCCGTGGATGTCGCCGATGACATATGTGCTCATAGTTGTCTCCATTCCGCCGCGTCTAAGCGGTACAAATTCGCTGTATCTTTAACTATATCATTAGAAGTCATAGGTTGCAGAAAAATCTGCTTAATTATGTTGAGAAGAACTAACGACTTAAAGAACGACTTAAAGAACGACTTAAAGAACACAAATCACTGTACGAAGTCCCATTCCATGTTATCTAGAGGCGAGCGAAGCGAGAGCTTAAGTCTCTAGCTCGCCAGACTGATATGTCCGAGCCTTAAGCTCTCGCTTCGCTCGCCTCTAGGTGACGCATGAGGCTTAGTGCAGTAACGCTGGTGCAGTAACGCTAGAAGTTATGATGATATGTTGTTATATTAGTAAGTTGACAGCGTGTGCGCAAGGTACTATCATGAAACAATGATATCAATTACAAATTATATGTTTACATAATAGAAAGGTGGTGGCAGCAATGGCCACAGAAAGCATTGGTAGAACAGTTTACGCAGATAACGACATGGCAGATAGGATAATAGCGGCCATGGAGTACGAAGACGCGCATCCGTCAAAGCCTGCTGAGTTTAGAACAAAGTGGGCAGATGATGAATTTAACAAGAAACTTCGTAAAGCACTAAAAAGTGAGTATCCAAATGCCTTCTGATATAGGTCTAAAATCACTACAGGAGTTATTGGTTGATGAGGGATACACAAAAGAACTCCTCGGGCAAATGTTCGGGGAGTTTTCTTGTGAGCGAGATAAAGACATAGAGGCTTTTATTCATAACAAAGCAATTGACTATGAACTGTCTGGTATAAGCAGGACATACGTTTATATCATTCCCGGCGAACAAGATAGCGAAACAAAAGTTGTTGCCTACTTTTCAGTAGCACTTACATCCATAAACCTTGCGGATGCTTCGTCAAACAGGCGCTCCAAGATATTGGGCAAAACACCTGGAAGTGGTTTTAAGGATGATTTCGGTGGTATTTTGATAGCACAACTTGGTCGCAATGATGCTTTTGCCAAATCAATAATTGATGGTGAAAGAATTATTTGTGATTGTGAAGCAGTCATAGAAAGTGGCAGAAAATGGCTAG
>JAIRQA010000045.1 GCA_031256715.1 Coriobacteriales bacterium
AAGGCTTATAAAATAAGGCTACCGGCTCTACTTCTGAAAGCGGCATAAAGTCAACCTCGAAGTCGTAACGTTCATAACCATTAATTGGATATCCGTGATCGCCGGTAATGATTATGGCAGCATCGTCATAAAGTTCAAGTTTCTTTAGTTGATTGATATACTCAAAAACAATCTTAAATGATGCGCGAGCCTGAATAGTCGCCGACGTTTTCTTAGATGAGACAATGTTAACATCCTCATCTAAGGTATATGGAGCATGCGGGCCATACAGATGAATAAAGGTAAAACTACCCTTTTTCTCAACAGCTTGATCAGGCATTCTACCCCCATTAGCGCTGCTGTCTACTACCGTGTTTTTACTCCTATCATCAGATGCAAGCACATCATTGGTGTTAGTATTTACACTCGCGCTGGTGCTGGCATTAGCGTTGGCATCTGCATAAATATCGACATTGACACCAGTGCCAACACCAGCATAATCATCAGCATAACCATCAGCATAAGCATCAGCATCATTAACTTGCAATTTCTCATTTTTTAAGCCATTGTAAAACTTAAAATCATCTACAACATAGGGGTCAGACTCGGTTATATAACTGACGTCCTCGGCAAATGTCGAGCTAGAAAGCCAGAAAAATGGTTTCAGCGCCTGAGGTACATAGCGATAAAACGAAAGAATTGTTAATTTCATCATAGCACTGTCACTTTTAACAACTTTTTGCGACATTGCTACATTGTCGGCTATATTTGCAAGGTCGCTGGCATTGTTGTAAGTCCAGCCCTTATCAATATAAATTTTAGTACTGTAGCCTGCATCCCTTAAAGTTGGAAGAAAAGTACCACTTGCAAACGATTTAGTAATAAAATCCTCACCTGGGATGTCAAATTGAAAGTCATTGCCGGTAAGCATATTTACAACTGAAGGAAAAGTGCGCGAATGAACAGACATATTGTTGGTGTAGCGTGTGAATCCATCTAGTTGGTTGTCAAAGAAATTGGGTGTTTCTTCTAGCATTTGCTCTACGTAACGCTCGTCTAAACGATCAAGCACAAAGACAACGATGTTTTTCTTTGACGAAACATCATATATGCCGGCAGAAGAAAGATAAGTTTCCTGTGGTTCTGACACAGGCGCAAATCCAGTTGCAGAAAACGAGGTTAAAAGCGCGATCGTCTGCATAGCAATTAGAATAGCTGGCACTGCTATGATTGCACCTTGCCAAAGCTTTGCGCTAAGAAAACGCAGGACAAAAGGTATTATCATAATAAGCGAGCATATTAACATGTTAAGAAGTGCTGCATCTAAATACCAATCCCAATTTATACTATCTCCGGTAAGTTGTCCTATGTTAGTATTCATGAAGTTACCCTGAATATAAAGCATTAAGAGGATGCCTAGCGCGGCAGACAAAAAGTAGTCTAGCAAACGGCCACGCAACACTATAAAAATAATAAAGAGAATTGCAAACACCACGAGTGTAATTGTAATGATTTGTGGTAGAACATCTAGATAGCTGTATGGCAAGATACTACGGTTAACCACAAACATGTCCGAGATACCAAAAAAGATAAATGAAAATGGTAAAGCCAAAGACATTAAGAATGAAAGTAACAATCTAAACCTGAATCTGCGCGTGTCCCATAAAAGAAAGGCGCGTCTTGTCATATTGGTAGATGTCACGTTGTTAGATGTAATTTTATTGGATGTCACATTGTTAGATGTAATTTTTTCGGATGTCACATTGTTAGATGTAATGTTGTTTGGCACCATGGTAGCGCGACTCTTGCTTGCAGCAACAAGACTTTGCTTATTTACCACCTTTTGTTTTTGATAGCCAAACCGCCTGATCTCAGATTTTCGCTCTTCTTCTGCAAGGCGGCATTTTGCTGCTATAAGTCTTTGTCTGGGCAAAGACAAATTGGTATCTGCCGTGTCATGGCTTGCATTGCGCAATACTTGACGCAATTCGCTTTGCTTTTTAGTTGTTATTTTTACCCACAAGGCACTGGTTCTTGCCCTTAATGTTACTATAAACATCTGAATGCGCGATAAGAAAACTCCAAAAGCCACAGACAAAGAAATTATTATCCCCGAGACGATTTGAATAATGTAGCTTGTTGTTGCAGGATCGATATAAGCCAAAGCTGTTGCAGGAAAACCAAGGAAAAGTACTACAACAAGAAAAGCTATATATGCCGGATGCAAGAAGATACTTGCTTTGCGCTTTAACGTGCAAGTATTAGATGTGGCAGAAGACATCTGCGCTAACAATGCCGACTTCGGTAGCTTTGATTGCTTTGAATATTTTGAGAGTTTTGAATATTTTGTTAGTTTTGTTAGTTTGAATAACCGCGACAGCAGTCGCAACAGTCGCAACAGTCGCATATCATTTTTCACTTGCATGAACGCTCCTGTCCTTAACGTTTTCGCTTTTCTTTGCGCCATTTGTGTTACTTATAGTGGCCTCTGCGAACAATGAACCTTCTTTATTTTTGGTGCCTGCGTTTGAGGTCATGGATTGTGATGTCTTTTTCTGACGTAACTCGGCAATAACTGCCAGAGTATCTAAAATATATTCGGCACTAGAAACTTCAGAACAACCTATGTCGTAAACAGTTTCGCTCATAACCTTGGTAATTCGCTTCTGCCAGCTAGCATGCTTTTTTACTAGTGTGCTAGCAATCTTGCCAATGTCTTGCAATTCATCTAAATCCAACGAAGCACCTAATTTATCGCGCAAAGCAATTTCTAAAGGAACAAGGTCTAACTTCTGCCAATTTGAATTCATTACCTTCATAGGCGTATTTATAAATATGGACGGCTTTTTTGTAGCAAAAGAAAATTCCTGCGCGATAGTAGACCAATCTGTTACAACGATATCTGCAGAATAAACCGTAAAGTTTGACGCGAAATCGGTTTGAAACTCTAAGCTGCCCGCAGCAATCTGGTCTAAGAAATTCTCTTGAGCCGCTTGTATCTGGCTTGCAAAGCGCTTAACAGACTCTGGGTGCGGACGCACGATAACTTTAAAACCAGCATCTAGAAGTGGCTGAACGGTCTGAGGCAAACAAAGTTCTATTAGATTGTCTTTTTGCCATGACGGTGCCACCAAGGCAATAGGTGGCTTATTTGCAGCCGACTTATCATAACCGTCGGCAGCAACCTTTTGCAAAAGATTATCTAAAAGACCAAAGCCGGTCACAACGAGGTTCTTTGGCGGCAGTTCATATAGCTCCTCGGCGGCACGCACCTCATCTATATGGTTTGGACCATAGCAAAATATGGTGTCAAAGTTGTCTAAAGCATGCTCGCGAAGTACCAAATGAAAGCTGCCCATACCATGGTCAAGATAGATGTACTCGACATCCTTGCGCACTAACGAGCGCTTAATATGAAATGTTTCTAGGTCTGGCATAGACATCACAACGATATCGGCATCCATCTTCATCATAAAAGAGATTAGCGCATTAGGTCCAATGTAGTAGACCCGCAAAGCCTCAAATCCGGGCTTTTTTGCTAACTCGAAGACCTGATCGTTAAAATCACTAGTAACGTAATGAATGATTACTTCAGAGTTAGCAAGCAAATATACTATTAAGCGTTCATAATATTTATAAAAGCCACTAGCCTCAGAGTAAAACACCAGCTGTTTATTTAACTGTTGAGAAAAGCGTTTGGCATCGGCCTTTTCTTTTTTTGCTTGCTGTTTTTTTAAGACACGTTCGTCCGCTCTCTGCTCACGTGTAAGCTGAGGCTTCTTTGGTAGCTTGCTAAAGTCAATGTACTTTTTAGGATCAAAGATAAGATTGCATAACGCCAAAACAACAATAGAGAGCAGATTGCCAACAATCCAGTAAAGACCAACTCCGCAAGGCAACACAACAGCAAAATAGGCAGAAAAAGCAATAAGAAAAATGCCTGTCCCCCATTTTCCCCAAAAACCTTGGTTTAATTGCAAAACATTAAACTTATTCTGAAACAAACAGAGCACTAAAGCACTAACGCCAGAAAGCAAGGGATAGACTAAAGACAGTTCCAAGAGATCCGGATTAAGTGCCATATTTACGCCAAGAAAGCTTGTATTTACAGATAAAATCTGGGCAATAGCTTCGCTGGCTTTAGGAACATCGGCAAAGATTTGCGCGTCTGCCTGAACAAGTTCCATTACTTTTAGTTGAGCGCTATACCCCAGTTCTGCCACCGGTAAATTAAGATAGTTGGCAGCCTGAGCAACAAGGGAACGAATTATCTGCGGGTCGATATGCAATATGTGTTGCAGTGGGTTATAAATCACGTTTATCAGCCCAAGTATAATTGGTATCTGAAGTAACAATGGCAACATACCCTTAAGCATAGAATAATGCTCCTGCTTATAAAGTTTTTTCTGTTCTTCTAAGATAAGAGTACTATTACCGGCAAAACGCTGCTTGATATCCTCTAACATAGGCTGCATCTTAACCATGGCTATAGAATTTCTCTGGGATACCAAAGAAAGTGGGAATAAGAGCGCTTTTGTTATTAAGGTAAACAACAAGATGGCAATCCCAAAGCTGCCGCAAAACTGATAGCAAAAGTATAAAATGTACCCCAGTGGGATACCTATGATTGTGTTAAGGACTTCCAAAACTCTCCTGTTGTCATGCGCCTTTATTCATGCTTTTTTTCATGCTTTTGTCCATGCGTAAAGCCATGTTTTAAGCCGTATTTCATACTGTGTGATAAACGATATGTCGTTTGATGCTTTGTTAGCTAGCTGATTTTATCGTGCCGCCTCCAAACACAAGCTCATTATTATATAACACCATGGCCTGTCCTGGAGTTACAGCTTTTTGTGGATCGCGAAATGTTACAATCAGCTCATCGTTGTCGCTTTGGTAAACGCTTACAGGATATAGCAAGCCACGATAACGATGCATGGCATAAAGCTCTATAGGACGTGTTTGCTCAGATACCGAAATGAGGTTGATATCATTTAAAATAGCTTTTTTGCAGCAGATGTGCTCGTCGGTTGCTACTACAATAGTATTATTGCGATAGTTTATATGCTTAACATAATAAGGTCTTGCACCAGCTACGCCTATACCCTTGCGCTGTCCTATGGTAAAACCAATGATGCCCTTATGTTTGCCAAGCACGGTTCCATCCTCAGCCAAAATGTCACCTGACTGTTGCAAGTCTGGTTGCATTTTGCTGATGTAAGACACATAGTCGCCATTGGGAATAAAGCAAATGTCTTGACTCTCTGGCTTGTTTGCTGTCTTTAGTTTAAGCGCGTTAGCCATCTGTCTTACATCCTGCTTTGTCATTGAACCCAAAGGAAGCCGGGTAAAAGCCAACTGCTCCTGTGTCATAGCATAAAGTACGTAACTTTGATCTTTGTCTTTGTCTTTGCCCATAGCAAGTTGCCAGCGGTCTGTACTTTCGTTATAAAATATATTGGCATAATGACCGGTAACCAGACAGTCAAAGCCTGTCTGCTTTGCTCTTGTTAGTAAATGTTTAAACTTTAACTCGCGATTGCAAACTATACACGGATTTGGCGTCAAGCCTAAGGCGTACTTCTCAACAAAATCATTGATTACCGTATCGCGAAAGTTTTGCATGAAGTCGAAAACGTAAAAGGGCATGCCTAATGAGGCACACACTGCGCGTGCATCCTCGCTATCTTCTAATGAACAACAACCTTTGGCGAAGCTTAGCTCTGGGTACGCATCGTTGTTTAATAGCTTCATGGTTACACCGGTGCAGCTATAACCTGCTCTTTGCATGCATAAAGCGGCGACAGAACTATCTACTCCTCCACTCATGGCAATCATGGCTTTTTTTGGGTCTACATTCATTTTGCGTCTACATTCATTTTGCGTCTACATTCATCATTTTTTGGTCTTTCAGATTGTTACAGTTTTAGCTTGACACTGCTTGGCTCGGCTTGACACAGCTTGGCACGGTTTGGCACTGCTTGGCTTGACTCAGCTTGGCTCGGCTTGACACTGCTTGACTCAGCTTGGCGCAACTCGGTTTAGTTATGCACCATTCTCTAGCATACTTTTGGTGCATGTCATCAGTTTTGCATTTTCGTCGCACTCTATTATTATGCAACTGCGTTACAATTTTACACTACATAATTTTAAAGCCTTGGGAGGTTTAGTTAATGCAAGAAAACAACAAGACCTGTATTCGCATAGCAAAAAGACGCGATGCTGCTGCCATACTAGCAATTTATGCTCCATTTGTAGAACAGACTGCCATTACCTTTACGCTCAAGGTGCCTACTTTGGGGCAAGTTAGACAAACCATGGGCGACATTTTACGCCATTATCCTTATCTGGTTTGCGAGGTTGATGGTAAGGTAGTGGGGTTTGCTTATGCTTATCGTGTGCGTCCACATGCCGCTTTTAACTGGAACGCGGAACTTACAGTATACATAGATCCAAGACATCATGGACACGGCATTGCCACTGCCTTGTATACAGCTCTTTTTGCACTGCTAAAGGCACAAGGCTTCTGCAACCTTTATGCGGTCATAACCTTACCAAACGAAGCAAGCATTGCTTTGCATAAACACTTTGGTTTTGAACAAAATATGGTGCAAAAGGCATGCGGCTATAAGCTAGGCAAATGGCGAGATGTGCTTTGGATGGAATACCGCATTAATGGCGCAGCCAACCCTGCAATACACGGTTTTCCTAAGCCGCCTGGAGACCTTAACGTTAACGACATACAGACCGCCTTGGCAATGGCAAGCGCCCTGCTTATGGGAACAAGCGTTACGAAAGGCGCTGTAGTGGCAGACGGTGCGTTGGACGGCGTTGTGGCAGGTGACACATTTGACGACACGTCAGATAATGTAGTGGCAGACGGTGCGTTGGACGGCGTTGTGGCAGCAGAAAGTGTTTTAAAAAGCAACACATTGGGCGTCGCTGCAGTGGCAGACGGCGTTGTGGCAGCAGAAAGTGTTTTAACAAGCAACACAGATGAGGTTAATAGCGGAGCTGAGTTTTCATGAAGCTTACGCCCGAAGTTTTATTTGCATATGGAGAAGACGCAAGTCTGCCCAACGGTATCTATGTTGGTTCTGCTCAAGATGAAATTGCCGCAACAGGATGTACGGTGATACTTGCTCCCAAAGGTGCAATCTGCGGTTTAGATGTGCGCGGAGCAGCACCTGCCACTCGTGAAAGCGATCTTTTGTTGCCCCAAAACATGGTGCAACAGGTGCATGCCATTGTACTTGCTGGCGGCAGTGCCTATGGGCTTGCCGCCGCCGATGGCGTAATGCGCTTTTGCGAAGAGCGCAACATTGGCCTTAGCTTTGCCAACATTGTGGTGCCCATAGTAGTTGGTGCCTGCCTTTTCGATCTTGGTGTTGGTAACGGTTGTGTGCGACCTAATGCAGAAATGGGCTATCTTGCTAGCATGCTAGCACTTGATGGATTGCACGGCAACCAAAAAGAGAACGAACAAGACAGCGAGTATGAAAGCCCATGCGACAGCGAACACAGACACGAGCAAGACAGCAAGCATGAAAGCCCATGCGACAGCGAACACAGACACGAGCAAACAAACCACCAAATGAGCGAACAAAGCAGCAAGCTTGAAAACAAGCAAGAGCGCCAGAAGCTTAAAGTTGGTCGCGTAGGCGCAGGCTGTGGCGCTAGTGTAGGCAAGCTCTTGGGAGCAGATTATGCCATGAGCGGCGGATTAGGCGCTTGCAGTGTGCGCGTAGGTAAGCTTTTAGTCTCTGCGATTGTTGCTGTAAATGCCGTTGGTAACATCGTAGATACCGCCAACGAACGCATGCTATCCGGAGTTATTAACCCAAATGGCGACGGTAAAGCAATACTTGCGCCGCTAGACGCTATGTTGCTTGCTGCCAACAATGCTAGTAGTCAAAGTTTAAAAGCCGTTAAAGATTGCAACGACAAAGACGCCTGTTATGATACAAATCCAAGTGTTAATTCCTGTGCCAATGCAAAAAACAAGGCAAACAACAAGGCAAGCGACAAAACAAACGACAATTCTGGTGCTAACGCACATTGCGAAAACACAACATTGGGATGCATTATAACCAATGCAAATGTTGATAAGTGCGCTGCCACACGCATAGCTACTATGGCACATGATGGCTACGCTCGCGCAATAGAGCCAGTGCATACTTCCAATGACGGCGACGCCATTTACTGCCTGTCTACCTGCACTACAGACGCCCATCCAGATTTTGTAGGTGTTCTTGCGGCGCGAGTTATGGAAGGCGCCATTCATAATGCTGTTTGCGATAGCGTAAGGTTATCGGCAATGGCAGTTTAATATATTGCCACTTTTTTTTCGCCAGTCGCCCGCGTGTCACACTTTTAACGTCTGTAGCACTTACGACGCATGTCAAACTTAAAACGCTTGCCGCGACTGCCACACAGAGCCGCGTAACTGCCGCATAGCAACGCATGTCGTGCCGCATGACGCAATGCGAACAGCAAACTTGCGCGGGTTCTGGTACAATCCTTAAATCCCCTCGGGTCTGTGGTTGCGTGCGACATCTAATGTTGCACTAGTCCAAGGTAGACGCGGCCAAAAGGATCCACGTAAGCGTGCTAATATGTTGCCAAAACCTCCATCATTGTCCGACTCCCTAAATTGGCCACACTAATATGCTAGCATGCGAGCACGGCGCGTCTTAGGTGTTAGACGTACCGCCTAGTGTAAGGAGCATCCCGCTCCCTAGGCGAGAGGGCCGGTAGTAAGATTGTATCAAGCGAAAGCCCCTGTATGCGAGTGTGGGGTCGAAGACCAGGTCAGCCGAGGGGATAATAAATTTGTTTGACTGAGTTTATTTGTTCGTATCTAGTAACGTATTGTAATAAATTAAAAAGAAGAGATTGAGGAGATGTCATACTGATGTCATATTCGACCAATAATGAAGCAACGATAATGTCTACTAACAGTGCAAACATAGAAGAAGTTCTTTGCACAAATGACAAAGCACGCAGTACCAAATCCTTAAAACATCTAAAATTAATGTCTGCTTATCTTACAAGTCGCCTTACAAATGGCCCTGAAAGTCGCCTTACGAGTCGCCTTACAAGTCGCCTAAAAAACTATCTAAAAAGTCGCCACAAAAGCTGTTCGCAGAAAAACCCTAATAATCATCTTAAAAACCTCCTTAAGGTTTACCCTAATAAACACCTATGCAAACGACTCGTAATAATTGCAACACTAATAGCACTACTTTGCTTGCAAATACCTTTAGCTGGCTGTGCGGGAACTACCGGCAGCAAACAACAAACACTTAGTCCCATCGTTTCACCACCTACCGTAAACGAATCGGGTAAACTTAAGGTAGGCGTAGACACTACTCGAGTTCCTTTTGCCGGCAGTTCTAATGGCAAAATCGTTGGCATAGATGTCGATGTCGCCTCGGCATTAGCCGAAGCAATTGGTTTAAAAGTCTCTATAATAGATATCGCAGGCAAAAATGCCGATGACCTCTTAAACAATGGCACCTTAGATGTAGTAATGGATGTCGAACAAGGTGGTGTGAATGTTTCTCAGGGCAAACAGATAGGTCCCTATCTTTTAAGTGGGCCTGCTCTCTTTACCAAAGTGCGTTCGTCAAGCCTGCCTGATGTAGACATCAGATCATTAATTGGCACAAAAATCTTTGCTCAAAAAGACTCACTAAGCGCCTGGACGGTAGATGAGGTTATAGGAAAAGGAACAGCCAACTCGGTAACATATTTAGCCGACGCCATTAAGGCAGTTAGCGATGGCACAACCACCTATGCTGCTGCCGATGCTGTTGTTGGTGCTTATCTGGCACTTGGATACGACAATGTTTCTTGCGTTAAGCTTTTAGGTAATCCAATTGGCATTTATTGCGCTGTTAATGCTCAAAACAGTGCTTTAGCAGAAGCGCTTACCACAGCATTGCGTGGTCTGCGTGACAAAGGTCAACTATTAGTTGTATTATCAAAATGGCTAGGTCCTGTATCTGCGCAAGTTGTGCTTAGCAATCAGGCAGTTGTTTCTCAAAATACAGGAACAACAACAGCGCCAACCGTTACTGCCCCTTCTGAAGATAACACAGATTCTAATGATTCAAACACTGCTGACGCTAACGCAGAAGGTACAAATGACACCAATTACGCCAATGCGGCTAATAGCGCCGAAGACGCCACCAGCGCATACACGGGAACAGTTGAGCCTACATACACAGATACATCTACAGAAGAACCAACGTATACAGAAAATGAAACCACTAACAATGATACCGGCGAAGACATAGTTGTTGGCGAGGGTAATGAAACGGGCTAGCTTTGCAAACTATCCGTTAGCTCCACTAGTTAAGAAAACGAATTAGCGCACAAATCAGTTTGCCTAACAAACAAGTTAACACACAAAACAGTCTGCCAAGCAAATGAACTTACAAGTAATACTGCCAGACAAACGACTGTGCCAGACAAACGACTGTACTAGACAAACGACCCAGATAGGCAATCTAACCGCTAACCAGCACCTACAAGCCGCTAACAATTAACTTAACCAACAATTAATACTATGTAGCACTTTTAAGCACTAAAATATAGAGGTTGGTATTTATTAGGAGAGAAGAAAAGGATAAGTCTTGCTGGCACAACCTACCAACATTGCCGGCAAACAAGATGTCGTAAAGACAGGGAGGTACGAAATGAAGAATTTAAAGAATTTGCAGAACTACAGGAAGTTTTTGGCACTGATCACCTGCATGCTTTTAGCCATGAGCCTGATGCTTTCGGCATGCGGCGACAACTCAGCAAAGCCTACCGACAGCAACACTAACAGCACAGATACTGTAGCAAGTGGCACTACGCCCATTGCGTCTGCAGAGATGAAGCTGGTTACTGCCGGCACACTTACAGTTGGCTCAGATTGCGACTACCCACCATTCATTTCTTTAGATGGGGCAACACCTGCTGGCTTCGAGTATGAATTAATGCAAGCCGTTGCCGACGAAATGGGCCTAAAGTTAAAATACCTTGAGCCGCAAAACTTTGACACTATTTTGGCATCCGTTGCCGCTGGAACCAAACTTGACCTTGGCGTGTCATCTTTTACGATTACCGACGAACGCAAAGAGCTGGTAGACTTTTGCATCCCTTATTGCGATTCTAACCAAGCTTGCGTAGCCTTAAAAGATAAGGGCTTTAAAAGCGCTTCTGACCTTGAGGGCAAGGTAGTTGGCGCACAAAGTGGCACCACAGGTGAGTCTTGGGCACTAGAAAATGTCCCCGGAATAACCATGAAGCCTTTCAATCAGACATCTGAAGGCCTTGCCGCTTTAATGTCTGGCGATATCGAGGCTCTCTTCTTTGACGAGCCAGTTGCCGCCTGGCAAATAAAGAATACCTATACAGATGCCGAGACAATTGAAAAGATTCCTACCGGCGAACAGTATGGCTTTGCAGTTGCCAAGACCAATCCCGTTTTAAAGGATAAAATTAATGAAGCGCTTGCCGCGCTTAAGCAAAATGGCACTTTCGATAAACTCTACGACAAGTACTTCCCTGGCGTTACTGCGCCATCGCTTAAAGGCTAACGAGGTACCACCTACTAGCCTGCTAGCATACTAGTAAGTTTTTTACGAGAGCTTTAAAGGGGATTATGTTGAGAAAAAATGGCACCGCCCAGCCACAAGGCACAGATGGATACGCGTCTAGAGGTTCCATCGCAAGCACAGCGCGATATATACTGCGCAACACTCTTGCCGCTGTGGCGGTGCTATCGTTTCTTGTTTACTTTGTGTCTTTACCTCAAGCACCGGCGCTTACAGTAGAGCGCACGACAGCAAAATCTAATGAGTCTAGCGGCAATAACATCATTGGCGGCCAACCCACACGCATTACTTGGGAAGCAAAGGTTGGCAACAACGAAAAAGTCGCTTCTGTAACGTTACGCTTTCCCGCAGGAAGTACGATTGCCCAAGGTGCCAATGTTAAGGCAACTGTCCTTGACGACATGACGCGCATAGAGACCGAACAAAACCCAGTTCTTACCGGCGATTATGCCACCATAGAGTTTCCTAAGCCTGTGCCTTCCGGACTTTTACTACGCATAGAAGTCTATAATGTTGCACTGCCATCGGCAACCGGTGACTACTTTATAGATGCCTCATATGTAGATAGCGAGGGCATGCGCACAGACCTTCTTGGTGCCATACCTATTAAAGTCATAGGCATCACCGCCACAGAATCTGTAATTAGCTGGTTAGACCAACAAGAGTGGGTGCAGAATTGGAACTCTGTGCTTTTCTTGCGCATCTTTTTTAACCCTCAGCTTATAGTCGCAGCAATACCAGGACTATTCTTTGGCTGGCTGCGTTCGCTAGGTCTGGTCTTGGTAGGTTTTCCACTGGCCATACCCATAGGTTTGGGAATATCATTTTTGCGCATGGCACGCGGCAAAGGTGGTGCTATTCTGCGCTTTATATCTAGCATCTATGTTAATGTTGTGCGCGGCACGCCACTATTCTTGCAAATGTATATTGCCTTTTTTGGTTTGCCATTTTTAGGTATTAATGTAGATAGCTACCTTCTTGGCATATTGGTACTAGCTATGAATTCTTCGGCTTACTTAGCAGAAATATTTCGCGCCGGTATTCAATCTATACACAAAGGACAATTTGAAGCATCGTCTTCGCTGGGCATGAATGCCATACAGACGATGTTCTTTGTTATTATTCCGCAGACTGTGCGCCGCGTAATTCCTACGGCAACATCAGAATTTATCCTCTTGTATAAAGACACCTCGCTTTTGGCAGCTGTTGGTGTCATGGAGCAAATGATGTTTGCAAAATCTATGGTGGCAAATACCGGCAATATGACTCCATACATTGTTGCGGCGTGCTATTATCTGGTTGTCACGTTGCCACTAACAAAGATTATTGCAGTTTTCGAGAAGAAATTAGCGGCTGCTGAAGGTCTAACCACCGCACCAGAAGGAAAGCAGAAGAAAAAACGTGCTAGTAGCCTAGCAAAAGAAGATCTGAGTACAGGTGATTGCCATGAATGATGCTGTTATTCGTATAGACAACCTTCATAAAAGCTTTGGCTCGCTGGAAGTGCTTAAAGGCGTAGACCTTGATGTCGCCCGCGGTGAGGTTGTTGTAATCTTAGGTCCTTCAGGCTCTGGCAAGTCTACGCTTTTACGCTGCGTTAATATGTTAGAAAAACCAACAGGTGGCAACATTTGGTTTGAGGACACATTAATCACCGATCCAAAGACCGACATCAACAAGGTACGCGAGCGCGTAGGCATGGTCTTTCAGTCTTTTAACCTCTTTCCGCATTTATCGGCAAAGCGTAATATCATGCTGGCACAACGTAAAGTGCTAAAGCGCTCTAAGAGCGAAGCTGAACGCATTGCCTTAGAACAACTAGACAAGGTTGGCCTTGGCGACCGCGCAGATTATATGCCGGCTCAGCTTTCTGGTGGTCAGCAACAGCGTGTCGCCATTGCGCGTGCTTTAGCCATGGATCCACATGTCATGCTCTTTGATGAAGCAACATCGGCATTAGACCCTGAGCTGGTACGAGGCGTGTTAGATGTTATGCGCTCGCTGGCACAGGGAGGCATGACAATGATAGTTGTCACGCACGAGATGGGCTTTGCCCGCGATGTCGCTGATCGCGTAATTTTTATGGATGGTGGCATTATTGTTGAGCAGGGCAGCCCACAGGAAGTCTTTGATAATCCCAAACATGAACGAACAAAGGACTTCCTGGGGCATATTAGCTAGGTAAGCACACTAGCCAAGATCACGTTTGCGGTATCCCACTACTCCAACAGCTGACAAAGCCGCAGTAACTACTAAGAGCAAGCAGATAAGCAATGGATCCACTTCCTCTACAGGATATCTAGGCAAGACCGAAAACGGCGAAAGATTTTCTGTCCATTTTGGCATATTTAACATGCTACCCAAGTAAGCTACAAAGAAACTGAATACCAAATAGACCCAAACAAGATTACTTAAGCGCGGCAAAACGCCTACTAAAAGTGCAGCTATGCCAACAAATAGCAAAAGTCCAGGCAAATAGTTAAAAGCAGTTTTCATGCAAGTTTCAAGCGACAAGATATCGCCAACAGAAGTTTGGGCTGTGCACCAAAGGCCAAGGGCAATTAATGCCTGCATAACAACAGCGCTTACACAAGCTATAACAATATAGCCTAGAAACATATAAACGCGCGATACGGCTTTTGCTAAAACTTGCTCTAGTCGCCCACGCTTCTCTTCTGTTCGCAGGCGCAAAATTACAAATACCACAGGAACAGCGGCAATTAAGGTCATGATCATCGTTAGCATGGCAACAACAGGATCTAAAAAGTCACTTTGACTCGCGCTTTGAACCTGCATCATCATGCGGTACAGCTCGTTATTCTCGATAAAAGTTTGCATATCACCAAAAACGGCGCCATAAGCTGCAGAAAACGAAAAAACTACAATAGCCCAAGCTATAAGCATGCCGCGAGTTTGTCGCCAAGCCAAACTCCATTCGCCCCGCAATAGCATTGTAGCGCGAACACGGCCTTTGCGACTTGGCAACATGCCTGCGCCTGAGTCACGTACAGAGCTTAAAGCAAAAGCTGCTATTGCCAAAACTAGTGCCATTAACGCAAGCATAGCAACAGGCCATGCTTCGTTTAAAACAAATGCTCCCGACCGCTCTATTAAACCTAATGGCGAGATCAAAGCCATTATTTCTTCAGGCATACCAAGCGCAATATCGCCAGCCGCACGCAACAAATAACAGACTCCAAAGACTATAAGTGTTAACCCCATAGCGCCTCGCGAGGTATTTGCCACTTGAGCAATAATCGCCGCAATGCCAGCAAATACAAGCCCACAAGCTGCCAGCAAAAAGCCAAACGATAACGCGCCTGTAAAGTCTAGTGTCTCTATACCAAAAGCAGGAATGATAAGCGAAATTAGCAAAGCCATAAGTAGATTGGCAACAACGGCAACTATCAAAGTTGCCAGCAAGATTGCATTATGCCCAACTGGCAAAGCACAAAAAAGCTCAAGCCTGCCCTCCTCCTCGTTTTTACGTGTATGACGCACCACAAAAAGAATATTAAAAATCGCAAAGCCCATTGCCGCCCAGACCAAGATGAATTGGGTAAACATTGCTCCAAGTGTATAGCCGCCAAGTTCGCCTGAATTTGCGACATTGCTAGAATTTGCTGCTATTGCTGCTGCAGCTGTGCCTGCGTCACCAGAAACTCCTGGCACAATTCCGCACATAGCAACCATTGCAGGGTTACGCATCGTTTCTTCTAGGGCTCGGCGCGAAGCTTCGTCTCCAACCATTTCTGGCAGCATGGGTACAAAAAACACTCCCAGTACAACTAAACCAATCACCCAAAGGCTAAGATAGATGCGATCGCGCCTAAGCACAAACAGTATTAACCTCGCAAAGTTATGTATCGCATTCATCTACCGCTCCATTCTGTTAGCGCTATCGCCATAGTGACCCATAAAAAGTTCTTCAAGCGTGGGAGGTGTGCTGGTCATATGAGCGACGTTTTTCTCAACAAAATAAGCTAGCATGCTAGCAGTATGACTATTGTCTAGCGTAAATTCTGCCCTATTACCATTTACAGAAAGCTCATGTACGCCGCTAACATTTTCTAGTCCGCTAAATTGCCCATCAGTATGAAATGGCGTACCAGTTGCGCTTGTGTCTTTAGTGGCGTCGGCGGTGTTGATGGCATCTGTGGCTTTAGTTGTGCCAGTGGTGCTCGCAAGTTCTACGACAACTTTGTTGCGCGTCAGGTGACGCATTTCGGCTAATGTGCCGCTATCTATGATTTTTCCTGCGCGAATGATAGAAATACGGTCACATAGCTGCTCGACTTCGCTTAGAATATGGCTAGATAAAAGCACGGTCGCGCCACGCTCCTTGGCCTTAGCGACGCATTGCCTAAAGACCTGCTCCATAAGTGGATCTAGCCCACTTGTTGGTTCATCTAAAATATAAAGGTCGGCCTGAGTGCAAAACGCGGCTACCAAAGCAACCTTTTGCCTATTGCCTTTTGAATAAGTGCCGCACTTTTTTGTTGGATCAAACTCGAAGCGCTGAATGAGTTCGTCGCGGTAACTACGTTCGTGTTGCTTGCGCAAGCGACAAAAAAGGTCTATCACCTCGCCACCGCTAAGGTTGCTCCAAAGGTTCACATCGCCAGGAACATAGGCGATTTTTTTGTGGATGCTTACGGCATCGCGCCAAACATCTTTGCCAAAAATCTGCGCCGAGCCCTCGTTGGCTTTAATGATGCCTAGAAGTACACGAATTGTTGTAGACTTGCCCGCGCCATTAGGCCCTATAAAACCATAGACCTCCCCTGCTTGGACGCTTAGATTAACGCCATCAAGTGCTTGCGTCTTGCCAAAACGCTTCTTTAAGCCCATGGTTTGCAATGTTGGTTGCGTCGTTTTGATTGTTTTCTTCGCTTGTGTTGGTTGTGCTTGTTGTGCTTGTTGTGTTGGTTGTGCTTGTTGTGGTGGTTGTGCTTGTTGTGTTGGTTGTGCTTGTTGTGTTGGTTGTGCTTGTTGCATTGGTTGTGCTTGTTGTGTTGTTTGTGTTGGTTGTGCTGGTTGTGCTTGTTGTGGCGCCTCTGTTGTTTGTACTCCTTTTGTTTCCTGTACTCCTTGTATTGCCATTCTTTTTTCCTCTCTATTCGTTTGTCTGCTTGTTTGGTCGGTCGCTTAGTTGGCTGCCATTTCATTCATTTAACTGCTTGCTTAGTCGGTCGCTTAGTTGGCTGCCCGTCTACTCGTTTGTCTGCTTGTTTTACTTACTTTACATGTATTTGTTAATTGCAAACTCATCCTCATATCAAGCGTCTTTGTACATCAATGCGCGCAACAAAGTGATGTAACCATCAACATACTCGGTTAAATCCTCTAAAAACCTCTCGTTGTCATCTGGAGAAATGGTAGCCAGTGCCTCTTGAGTAAGACCTTCGCAGACCCAGCTGATAACCTTTGCTGCCTGCTCTTTGTTTATGTTCTTTCGCAGGCGCTTCTCGTCTAAGCTATAAGTAACAAGATCCATTGTGTTACGCGAAAGCGAAAGATACTTGCCACGCATCTTAACCAACTCGTCTGGAAGGTCATCGGTCATAAAGCGAATAAAAAGCGCGGTCTCGCGTCGCAGGAGCATAGTGGTTTGTAGCTTGCCATAGGTTGCCGAAAGCAAAATGTCAAAAACATCGCCTTTAACAGCAGGAAAGCTCTGCTGATAATCGCCAACAAAGGATTGCATGGTGTGTTCTAACATAAAACAATAGGCGCCGGCCTTGTCACCAAAATAATGAAATAATAAGCCCTTAGAGATACCTGCCTCTTTAACGATATTATTGGTAGATGCTGCTGTATAAGGTTTAGCGCTAAATTCATCAAGCATGGCGCTGATAATGCGACTTCGCTTAACTTCATCAAGGCGCATAAAAGGCTGAAAACGTTCGCTTATGCCCCATTTTAGTAGTGGCTCAAAAAGTTCTATTGTGGCTATACCAAATGCGTCAGTATTTACTTGGGGTTCAGCACTGTCGTTCGCATTGATTTGGGCGTTAGGGTTGTCGCCATCGTTTGATTGAGCGTTATGTTTGTCGCCTTCGTTAGACTGTACAATAGGGTTGCCGCTCGCGAGCGTCTGCGGATTTGAGTTGCCGCTCGCGAGCGTCTTGTGATTATGGTTATCGCTCGCGAGCGTCTTGACATTAGGGTTGTCGCTTACGAGCGTCTGCGGATTTGGGTTGCCGCTCGCGAGCGTCTGCGCTTCGGTAACTTTTTTGGTATTCGGCTTTCGCTTTAACATTAGTTCTCCTTATTGTTGACCACTTGGTCAATAACAAGGATATCACGAATTGACCATGTGGTCAATAGGTAATTTTAAGCCTGTGATGCTCGCAAAAAAAACTTAGTCTTTAAGCGTAGGGGCGAACTTTGTTCGCCCGCAAAGCTGCCCTGCCCGTGTCTTCATGCGGGCGACCGCAGGTCGCCCCTACAAGTGCGGCGTCAAAGTTTGGCAAATGCTCGCAAAAAACTTAAGCGTAGGGGCGAACTTTGTTCGCCCGCAAAGTTATACTGCCCGCGTCATCATGCGGGCGACCACAGGTCGCCCCTACAAGTGCGGCCTCAAAGTTTGGCAAATGCTCGCGAAAAACTTAAGCGTAGGGGCGAACTTTGTTCGCCCGCAAAGTTATACTGCCCGCGTCATCATGCGGGCGACCGCAGGTCGCCCCTACACTGTCAAAGGTCGCCCCTATCGTTACACTTGCAGCAGCCCGCCCTGACAAAACTAGAAGTTCTTACACAAGCTGACATTGCTCTTGTTAGTGAAGTAAGCGTAGCAAGCGCAATCCTAGCAATATAAATTTACAACAAACAGATTAACCAACATAGTCTGTTTCTGCAGAAGACTTAGATACGACTCTTGCTGGCAGCAACAACACCAATATCAATTGCACAACAAAGCTAGTAAAAATACCCAGGGCCAAAACCAACCAAAAGGAAAAGTTTTTATTCTTGCGTGCGTAACGCGCAACAAACACTACAAGAACTAGGTTTGCCGCCATGATGGCAAGAACAATAAGCTCAGGTAAACCAAATCCAATCATAACTATCACTTCCTTTTAGCAAAATAGCGATCGTCTAATCGCTTCACGTATATTAGTAATTTTAGCTCATTTCTTTGAGTAAGCGTAGTGTCACTACTTGGCATTCGCTGTCCAATTGCTGATGTCAAGTTCGCCCGCAAAGTTGTCCTGCCCACGTCTTCATGCGGGCGACCGCAGGTCGCCCCTACACTGTCAAAGGCAGCCCCTACACGTGCGGCGTCAAAGTTTGGCAAATGCTCGCAAAAAACTTAAGCGTAGGGGCGAACTTTGTTCGCCCGCAAAGTTGTCCTGCCCGCGTCATCATGCGGGCGACCGCAGGTCGCCCCTACACTGTCAAAAGCAGCCCCTACACTGCACACGAAGGTCGCCCCTCCACTTTACTTGTAAATCATGGCGAAACTTTATCTACCAAATCTAAACTAGTTGTTACTAACTGCAGTCTTATAATTTTTCACCTGATGTATGTGATGTACATTGCACAAGCGTACGCTAAACTCTAAAAGAGTCTCTTAGAAGGTGCATTGCACACTATTTCGCAACAAAACTCTGCGAGAAAACTTCGTGCGTGACTTCTTAATAAGCACTTTGCAAAAAGCGCTTTACAAAAGCATTTGGCAATAAGCATTTGGCAATAAGCATTTTGCAATAAGCATTTTGCAATATGCACTTTGTAATAAGACTTTGCGACAAGTGATTAAAGAGGTTCAAGTGATTCAAGAGACTTAAGCGATTCATTGTTAATCGAAAGTAAAAAGACAGGAGAGAGAATGACAAAAAACAATTTAAGCAACATGGCAAACGAGTCCTTAACCAACGCGTCTGCGGCAGAGACATCAAGCGATGCTGCAACTGCGCAAACAAACCAGCAAAAGCAGGGGTTTTCGCGACGCTCGTTTCTAACTGGTGCAGCGGCGGCAGGTGCGCTTGCGGTAGCAGGGCTTGCGGGATGCTCACCGCAAAATAGCAGCACCGGCAATGGTTCTGGCACCACTGGCACATCTACATCAGGAACTGCCACATCTGGCAAATGGTCTTGGGAGACTGCTCCTGCCGCAATAACCAACTTCGCAGAAACCATAGACACCGAAATTCTTATCATTGGTGCCGGAATTTCCGGACTGGCAACAGCAGCTGCAGCAGCAGAGGAAGGCGGCAAAGTTTTAGTTGTAGAGAAGTGCGCCCAGTTTAATGGTCGCGGTGGCGGCTTTGGTGCCATTAACTCTCGCTACATGGAACAAGTTGGCGCTACATTTGACAAACCTGATGCTTACGGACATTGGGTTGCACAAACCGGCAGCCGCTCGACAGAATCGTTAATCGCCAAGTTTTTCCGCGACAGCGAGCGTGCCTCTAACTGGATACTAGACAAAATTGAAGCTGTAGGCGGAGCAGTCATGGTTGGTGACTTCTTCTCTAAAGATACAGTTTGGTCTGAAGTTCCCGGCTACCACATGGCATTTTTAATGACCCCTCCAGGCGAAAACCCCCCAGAAGGTTTCGAGTACAATCCATTTTTGCCGGCAACTTGCTTGTACAATGATTCGCTAAAAGCCGGAGCCGAGTATATGTTTAATGCACCGGCAGTACAACTCATAAAAGAGGGCGGCAAAGTTACCGGTGCAATTGTAGAAACCGACAAGGGCACATACACGCGCATTAATGCCTCTAAAGGCGTTGTGCTTGCCACAGGCGATATCTCTGGTGATGAAGAGATGGTTGAAGCTTATGCCCCCATCGCTTTGCCCCTACCCTTAAAGCGCAGCCAATACACACCTCAGGCTGTTGGCTCTGGCTGGAACAGTGGCGCTGCCGTTAACAATGGCGAGGGTCACAAGATGGCACTTTGGGCAGGCGCACAAATGGTAGATGGTCCTTGCCCCACAATGATGCACCCGCAAGCCTTTACCTGGTTTCACGCGGCATTCCTTTTTGTAAATACCGAAGGCAAGCGCTTCTTCTGCGAAGACACTTGGGTACAAGGTAAATCTAATAACATGGTGCGTCAACCAGACCAGATGGCATTTTCTATTTTTGATAATAACTGGCTAAAAGACATCGAGGATACCGTAGGCTTTGGTGGCGGTATGTTTTGGGATAGCTTCCGCGCCTTCGGTACACCCACAGCAGCTGCTGCTGATAGCTTTAAGAATTCTATGTTTGGTAGCGAAAACCCGGCTCCTGGCGCAATGTCTTATTTAGAGGCAGGCAAAGATCCCAGTGTTGCTACAGACACTCTTTCTGCAGTACAAGCCGCATGGCAGGCAGACACGCTTGAGGAGCTGGCAGAACTTATTCATGTTCCCGTAGACACTTTCTTAGAAACAGTAGAGCGCTACAACAAGCTTTGCGAGGCTAAGTCTGACATTGACTTCTTTAAGGAGCCAACATTCCTTACACCTATTAAAGAAGCGCCATTCTTTGCCACAAAGGTTGGTCCTGCAATCCTTGCAATTCCCGCAGGTCTAAAGTGCGACGACGATTTTCGCTGCCTAGATGCAAGTGGCAAACCAATTGATGGTCTTTATGTAGCTGGAAATATGGTGGGTAGCGTTATCGCGGTAGATTACCCCATTAACGTGGCAGGTAACAGCCATGGACGCTGCATAACCTTTGGCTATGATTTGGGCAAGCAACTTGTAGGCAAATACGAGCCAGCGCTAAAGCCTGGCGATCCCATGCCTGGCTTAAAGCTTGGTACAGTTAATCGTTGGACTGCCGAGGGCTTTCCCAAAGAAACTACAGAGCAGTAGCGTCTAAAGGTTTCAATGTTTTGTAAAAACTGCACTTCGCTAAGGACACAGCTGCACAAACCAGCGACAGCACCTAAAGTTGTTAGCACTTTGTGATGCCTAGGTGGATTGGTGATTTATTAAGATGCTAGCTAGCTAGTTAACTAGTTAGCTAGCATTGTTTTCCTTCTCAACATAATAATCAGAGCTAATAGAACTAATAATGGCATAGCGCAATTAAGCTCTAGCTTCAACTATTTACACAAAACTTTATGACTAAATTAAGAATCTGCATGAAAGGAAAGCAATGACAGATAAAAAGAAATTAACCACAATTGTTGCGGTACCAGATTGTGAAATTAAACTTAATGGTGTCGAATACGACGCTATTCTTGTGCCAAAAGAACGTCTTGTAATTATGGACTACACAAAACATCCAGAGATTTTAGATAGAAAAGAAAAGGTTTTAATGGATGCTTTGAAAAAAGGAATAGAAATAGAAATGACAAAAGAGGAATGGGAAGAATTACAAAATCCTGACCGAAAAAATGCGGTAAAGCACAAAGGCGCCAATCAAACCAACAAGACTAATCGGAAAACCGCCACTAGCCCAGACGGTGCCAACTTAACCACCACTAGCCCAGACGGTGCCAACTTAACCGCCACTAACCCAGACGCAGCCGACCTAACGGACGCCAGAGCTGACGCAAACAGCCTAACAAACGCCAGCCAAGACATCGCAAGCCCAAACAGCGCTAGTTCTGACACTGCTAACACAGACAATAACATTAATGCCGCCTTTAAGCGACTAGAAGAAATGGTTGCCGAATTACCCCAGATTCAAGCAAAGAATGAGCGTTTAGCGCAAGCAAGCGAGGCTAGACGACTCATCGAGCTTAGAGATATTGCTAAAGGCTTTAAAGACGAGATTGATAGTTACGACCAGACTATAGAAAAAGCTCGCACAGACGTCTGGGAAGCAGTAGCAAATAACGATGATATCACCAACGCGGCTGCTCAGGAAAAACGCAATCGCGGCTTGCTGCTTATAAGAGCATACACAGAGATGCGCGCATCGCGGCTGCATGTTGCCGAGCGAGCAAAAAATTTGTTTAACACCGCCATGGGAACAACTTCTCTAAACTCAGACAATTTACCAGATGAGCTAGATGCGCTAGCGCTTACAAATGAGGAGTACTATTCCTTACAAAATATGATAGATAACTTTAAGCAAGAATACGAACAACTCTACAACCTTTGTAATGATAGCATCGATTAGCAAATGTCATGATTAGCAAATGTCATGATTAGCAAGAGTCATGATTGAAAAGAGTCATGATTAGCAAGAGTCATGATTAATAATAGCAATTAGTTCTAGTAGTAAAGGAGAGTTTCACAATGAGCATTTCTAGTATTTCCAGACGTCAATTTCTTACAGGAGCTAGCGTTGCCGGTGTCGCCGGCTTGGCCGCAGCTAGTGTTGGTCTTTCGTCCTGTTCGCCAACTACAAACAATGGCGCAGGTAATGACGCGAACTCAAATGCAGCTGGCACAACAGGAAGCAATGGTTCTGCAGCATCTGGCAACAGTGCAAACAAGAACACAGAAGAACTTATCGCCGCTGCCTATCTAAACCCTCAAGATTATAACTACCGCCAAAACACCACCGACTTTAAAACACTTTTCTCGCCAATTAAGATTGGTTCAGTAGAATCAAGCCATCGTATGATTAAATCGGCGGCAGGCTCTGCGGCATATCTTGCAGGACCAGGCGATGAGCTATTGCAATACTATGTTCAGATGGCAAAAGGTGGTGTAGAGCTTATCTGGGTAGAAAACATCCCTTTCTTCGAAGACGGCATAGATTTCGCGACCATGACACCAAGACCGGTAACCGAAGAAGGGCTGGGCTTTGCGAAAACGCTAGTAGACGAATGTGCTAAATATGGCGCTAAGCTTGGTTATCAGTGGGCTCCATTTGGCATGCCTGTAGCAAACATGCCCAAAGAACAAATTGCTAGCACACAAGCTGCCGGAGTAAAGATTGCCAAAGACCTGCAGGCTTGCGGCTTTGTTGGGCTAGAAATTAACGCTGCCGGTTTTAATCAAGGCGAGCAGTTCCTTAGTCGCTTTCATAATACGCGCACCGACGAATATGGCGTTGCAACTTTAGAGAATCGCGCGCGTTTTGTGACCGAATGCATAAAGCAAATTAAATTGGCATGTGGCAAAGACTTCGTTGTGCAGTGCCTGATAGACTGCATAGAAGAAAACGACAATATCACCAACGATGCCACCCTTGCCACACTAGATAACGCTGTGACCGGTCCTCATAATAAGGTAACAACCATAGAGGAAGGTATAGCTTTTGCCAAGCTCTTTGAGGCTGCGGGAGCAGATGCCATGCACTTGCGTCTTGGGCCTTTGGGAAATCATCCCTGTCAGTTTGGCAGTGACCTCTACTTTATACTTAATGGCATAGAGGGAGCTACCGGCTATGGCATGCAGTGGGACTTTAAGCGCCATTGGCAGGGGCAACTAATAGCCAATCACAGTGGAGCCGGAATGCTCATAGACATTGTAGCGCGCTACAAACAGGCTCTAAGCATTCCTTGTGGAACCGTAACTTATATGGACCCAGCTCATGCTCCGGATTTTTTTGAGAAAGCGCTGGCCGATGGCAAGGTTGACTTCTTCATCATGAATCGCCCGCTAACAGTAGACAACGAGTATGTAAACAAGCTGCGTGAGGGCAGAATAGATGAAATTGCCCCATGTACACGCTGCTTACATTGTCATATTGGTAGCAACGAAATGAATCGCGCTATGGGCTATTGTCGTGTAAACGCCTTAACTCAACGCGTATTAAGTAAAGTACCAGGCACACCAGATAGCTATGAGCTTATACCAGCAACAACACCAAAGAAAGTCATGGTTGTTGGTGGTGGTCCTGCCGGAATGGAGGCCGCGCGTATTGCTGCCGCTCGCGGTCATAATGTTTCTGTGTACGAGAAGAAAGGCTCTTTAGGCGGGCTTTTAGACTTTGCCAGCAGTGTAAAAGGCCCACATGAAAACCTTGGCGACCTAAAGAACTATTTGGTAAGGCAATTAGAGATAAGTAACGTCAATGTCCAACTTAATACCGAGGTTGACGCCGCACTTATCACCAGCGAGGCTCCCGATGTCTTAGTCTTAGCCATAGGCGGCAAGCGCGACAGCAGCAAAGACGCAAACGGTGTTTTGGGAAATATAACAGATAGCGACAACGTAAAAGTTATAGACTTTGACTCCTTTATGACTGCCGACATTGGCGAAAACGTTGTCATTTGTGGAGGCAATGCCCAAGCGTGGGACTGCGCACTATGGTTAACAGTACACAAGAAAAATGTCACCCTAGTCACATCTGTGCCAGACGAAGAACTTGATGCCCAGCAATCTCAGCACGCACAACGCTTCATAACTACTGCTTTATACTCCCTAGGTGTTAAGGTTTGGTCCGATTCTAAAATAAAAACTGTTGGTGATGGCAAAATCGTTGTGTCCACAGGCTTTGGTGTGGATGTCACTGTCCCTTGCGATACCATAATAACCGGTGCCGAGCAAAAGCCAAACGATGACTTGCTTAATGCCATCTCTGTTGCTGAATCCTATGCCATAGGTGATTGCAAGAATCCATTTAACATTGCAATGGCCATTCGAGATGGCAATGATATTGGGCGCATGCTATAAATTAGCTTTAAAGTAGCTATAAGTAAGTCCTAGTTTAGCTATAGGTTAGTCCTAGTTTAGCCATAGGTTAGTTCTAGTTTTGCTATAGGTTAGTCCTAGTTTAGCCATAGGATAGTCCTAGTTTAGCTATAGGGTAGTTCTAAGCAAGTTATACAAAGCTAACTTTTGCGGCTTTAACCTCTTTTATAGCTATGGTAAAATAACAGGTTCAGAGAGAGGAACAACTTGAACCTGCGCCTTGTACTAATGTCAGCGGGACTGGCGCTGTCTTTGCTTGTGAGCCTATTACTGATGTGGGGCGGAATGCCCTTACATCCCTACTTTGGCACCGGTCTGGACTCTGTCCTAAAGCTTTGGTCGGTACCACATATCACTGCAATGGCAGGCGGCTTTCTTGCTTCGGCTTTCATATTCACACGCCCTGCCTTTAAGCAGTCCGTTCTAATGGCAACACTTGCCTGTGTCGGACTGCTTGGAGGCTTTGCACTCATGCAGCTTTTTGGCACCTCGCTTCACGACGTTTTAAAAGTGGTTGCGGCAACAATCATGGGAGTAGGCAGTTCCCTACTAATTTTTGCCTGGATGACGCTATTGCCAAAACTTACAAACGACGAACCGGCGCGCATCATGCTCTTGTCCATTTGCATGTCTACCGCTGCCTCGCTGGCGCTTGCATTTATCACCGAAGCTCTGATCCCCATAATTTTTGTTGCTTCTGCCCTACTTGGCGCAGCCACACTTATATTGGCGTCGCATCAGCTTTATTTTGTCGAGAAAAACACCGAAGCCTTTGCCAATGCCGCCAATTCTTCGATTGTCCAAACTGTCACTCCTCTACCACAAATTCTTTCTGCCATTCGCGACCCTTTTCTTTGCATGACTGCGTTAATGTTTGCAATCGCGCTCACTCGCTCGTTGGCACTGCGCGAGATATTAGACTATCATACGCTTACAATAGCATCCTGCCTAGGAACTTTAGCGGCAGCAGGAGTTCTCTACTGGCTACGCTTTGGATTTGGAGGCTTCTTTAGCATTGGGCGAGTTTTTACGATGCAGCGCTTCTACCTGCTCTTCTTCCCCATTATGGCCACTGCATTTCTGCTCTTGTCTGTATTTGGTAGTGCCATTGTTGTAGGCGTAGAGATGCTTGCCTTTATGGTCTACATGTTAAGTCTGGCATTATTATTGCCTAGCGCTACTGATTTTTCTAGGGAACAAAAGTTTCCTACGCCTGCTGTTCTTGGCATGCTCTTGGGAGGAAGTTATTTAGGATGCGCCTTAGCAACTGTGCTTTCTTTGCTAGTCTACTATCAAAACGATTTAGGCGCCGCTGCCATACCTGTTGGTGCCTTGCTTGTTGTTTATGTCTTGGCAATGGTATACACTCTTTTGCAAAAACGCTCGCGCCAAAAAATAGAACACGAAACTTTAAATAAAGATGCTAACGCAGATAACAATGAAGACTTAGATGCGCAGAAGATCCCTGGCGACACGCATTTAAGTGCAACTTTAACTACGTCATTGGGTGAAACTTTACGTATGCCACAAAAGATGCAATCAGAGACCGAGCAAAATCAGAGCCAAAAGGATATGGTTCAGAGTTATAAAAGGACTAATCTGACCGCTACTACAACCTTAAATGCTAGCGGGAATTCAAACGATAATTCTGCCAATGCGAGCGAGAATTCTGCTAATGCGGTCTATAATTCTGCCAAAAATTCTAACGAAAATAGCACGGCAGCAAATTCTGCAGAAGCAACTACTCAGGTAACTGATGTGATCGCTAGTAAGTGTCATGAAGCTGCGCTTACCTATAGTTTAACAAAGCGCGAGGAGTTGGTGTTAGAATTGCTGGCACATGGACGCAGTGTACCTGCCATTGCTTCGCATCTGGTTATCTCTGCGAACACGGTACGAACGCATACCAAAAATATTTACGTTAAATTAGACGTGCATTCGCGCGAAGAGATCATTGATATTTTTGGGTAAATTGATATTTTTGGGTAAATGCTCACCAATTTACAGTATGCGGCATAGCTTTTTATACTTACAAAGTTTTTTTGCTCCCGCCAAAGCATTTACCTTAATCGTCTGCCAGCGCTTGCTCTGTCTGTTCATTTGCCCAAGTACTTTCTAGTACTTGGGCAAACTGGTCTGGACACGATGTTTGTTTGTGTCCACAACGAATACCGCGCAGACACGTAATTAGTTCTTTAGCATGACGGCCTTGTGCCAACTGCGCTACAGCCTTAAGGTTACCATCGCAGCCGCCCATAAAACCAACATCGCTAACAATGCCCTTAGCATCAATGCTAAAACTAATGCTGCGGGCACAAACACCTTTTAGCGGCATCTCAACTTCTTGCTGCTGCATGGCATGCTGTTGTTGAGCGTTTTGTTGCTGGCACTGACTCTGTTGCTGCTGGGCTTGTTGTTGCTGAGCATTTTGTTGCTGCTGGGTTTGTTGTTGTTGTTGCGCTATATTCGTAACAGCAGGTTCGTCATTTCTGGTAATAAGTATTCTATTGCCGGCTTCTGCCTCGCAAACTACTTGCGAGAAATGCGACTTTGCCTGGGCAAGAGTGTAAGTATGCATCTTCTCTCCTTAAATATGACCAATGACTAGTTACAGATTAGCATATAGCCTAAAACCTTTCAAGCAGCGTCAGACATTGCAGATGTTTGCCGTAAAATGCGTTTCTGTTCACGCCCCCGTAGGGGACGCTGTGGAAAGCGTCCCATACACCTTGTTCAACGCAATGATTTTCAAAAATTCTTTAAGTCTGGCGGGACGCTGTGGACAGCGTCCCCTACACCTTGCATTTCCCTCGTAGGGGACGCTGTCCACAGCGTCCCGTTTGCATCGGCAACGGACATTTCGCCGGACATAAGGCGGGTAAAAGCTCTTCTATATCAAACAATTTTATGTGCGCATAGCTAAAATCCAAGTTTTCTTTATTGCGCTTGTAAAACACCTCTGCCGCACGATGAATCCCAAAGCAAAACTGTGCTATATCAAGGCATATAGAATCTTTCTTCTTTGCAACATCATCATTTACCCACGAACTACCAAATGCACTTGCTCCACCTGATTAAGAGCCGGAATTGGAAATTTGAAGCTTGAAATCATAAAGTAGCTTCTCTTTTTGTTTACATCATCTCTGCCTTCATGTAAAAAAAGCGCAGTGTAGTTGCCAGCACATATCAGCAGTGACGTATACATTATCCGTATCACAGTAGTGCGAACAATACAAGGGGTCGGTGGTTTCATTGCACGATTTATATCCATCGGGATTTTGACATGGTTTTGGCACGCCATCACACACAGGAAAGTTACATGATTCGCGGCAGTCGAATTTGCCAATATTCTCATCATACCATTTGCGATAACGCTCTCTGGATTTCATAAAAGGATACGCCGCTTTGCCGCAAATGTCGGGTAGGGTTAGTGTGAGAGCCAGAGCAGAAAGATATGCTTTTGCTTCAAGCGCCCTTT
>JAIRQA010000071.1 GCA_031256715.1 Coriobacteriales bacterium
TTCACTGTGCAATTAATTTAGATACAGTAATCGCGTGGATTCGTAGTCGTGGCACTGTATCGCAGCGATTGCACCTGTTGCTAGATGTCATCACGCTAATCGTCTTTGTAACATGTACAGTTTCCGGCTTGCTTGTTTCGCGTCACATCTTGCCGCTATTTGGCTTTGTTGCCCCGGGTTACTTTTTCTGGCTACCTTTGCACTCACTTACCGCAAAGATACTATTGGCTTTGCTATTGGTGCACGTTGTGGCTCATTTGCCGTGGTTTGCGGCGCACTTCTCAAAAAAAAAGAAAATAGAACGCTAGTATAAAGATTAAACTAAGACAGACATAGTAACAGACATAGGAACCGTCCCTATGTCTGTTTTATGCCGGTATCGATCCCGCAAGATATAGTGGCATGTTTACAACTACATCATTTTGTCGATAGGGAAGTAAAGAAAGTTTGTAGGCTCGTGCGGGATGGTATTTTGTAATATAAGCACGCAGACTCTTAGCATTAAGATTTTCTCCAGACTTGACTTCTATAGGAATGACGCCATCATCAGTTTGAATGACAAAGTCAATCTCAGACGTCGCTCCCGTCCAATAGAATAGACGTCTATGTTGGTGTAGCATTTCTTGTAGCGCAAACTGTTCGGCCAAAGTTCCCTTGAAGTCGCCATAAATGCCATTATCAGAGAACACCATTTTTGCTGTAACGCCAGCCTGAGCACCCAACAAACCAGTGTCCAAAGAGTATATTTTGAATACATCAGGCGAGGTGTGTGCGACAAGCGGCAGTTCAGGAGTATCCAGATGGCAGATCCTGTGAATCAAGCCGCAATCTTCTAGCCACTGGAGTGCATCCTCAAATTCTTTTGCTCGAGCACCTTTTTTTACTACCGACCAGACGTACTTCTTGTTCTCTTTTGCCAATTGACGCGGTATAGAATCCCAAACCATATTAAGCTTTAAGAGCAGTGTAGGCGGCGCATGTTTAGAAAAGTCAGCGCGGAAATTGTCCAATAGCTGATATTGTAATTTTCTAATATCTTCATATTCCGCGCCATCTGCATATCTCTGTACAATCTCTGGCATGCCTCCAACAAAGATATATTCC
This sequence comes from Coriobacteriales bacterium, assembly GCA_031256715.1. Taxonomy (GTDB): domain Bacteria; phylum Actinomycetota; class Coriobacteriia; order Coriobacteriales; family UBA8131; genus JAIRQA01. Next base: position 1,105 of record JAIRQA010000071.1, read on the forward strand.
TTAAGCATTTTAAGATATTTACCATGAAACTCTGTGATCATCTCGGTGTCATTTGCCTGAATCAGATTGACATATTCTTGGTTGCCCATTGCCAGCAGAAACTCAACGAAGCTCATTGGGTACATCCTGATTGTATCCACATTGCCTACAGGAAAAGAAGTGCCTCGGTGCAAGGCTATACCCATTTGTGAACCAGCGCAAACAACATGCTGTTCAGGGGCATCTTCGTTAAAGTACTTAAGTCCGCTTAGCGCTGCGGGAACTTCTTGTACTTCATCTAAGATAAGCAGTGTCTTACCAGTTCTGATACGTTTTCCGCTCTCTAACTGTAGAAGTTCGAGTATTCTCTTGGCTCCATGCCCAGAAGTAAAAATTCTATGGTAGTCAAGGTAGTCAGGATGATCGAAATTGATGTAAAGATAGTCGTCGTAGTACAAGTTAGCAAAATGCTTCATTATCCAAGTTTTGCCAACCTGACGAGCTCCATCTATTATTAGCGGTTTGCGGTATGGCTTCTCTTTCCAAGCTATTAGATCTGTTAGTATTGTTCTATCCACAATTACTCCTTACTTGGTTGTGTGACAATTCACATTTTTTCATAAGTAGATTGTGTAAGTATATGCGAACAGATGAAAGCTTGCAAGTATGGCGGGAGACTTTTGGTTAGTTTTTATCATTTGTCAAACGCCATTTGACGCCTTTTTTGCGAACATTCTGTAGTATGTGATTAGTGAAATTGATTGCTCACAATTAAACAGCAAAAGCAAAGTGAAGCATCAATCTAAACTACAAGCAGACAAAGAACGGCTAAATACAGGCAACTAAGAAAGTGAGAACAAAATGAATGAAGACAGCATAACACAAACAGGTGCGGTTGAGAAGAGCGCGCACTGCGCACATGACAACGCACACGACGACCCACACAACAACTCAAACAACAAACAATTTGACAGCATGGCAGAAGTAGTGTTTATTCTTGACAGAAGTGGATCGATGAGAGGTCGCGAGGATGACACGATAGGCGGTTTTAACGCCATGCTGGACAAGCAGCGTCAAGCATCCGGTGATGCCAAGCTTAGCACGGTACTCTTTGACAACGAATATGAACTATTGCATGACAGGCTGGATATTGACAATATTAGTTATATCAGCGAAGAAGACTACTATGTGCGGGGCAACACAGCTTTGTTAGATGCTATTGGGCGTTCTATTAATAAGATAATTGGCGTGCGCAAGGCTTTGGCAGCCAATAAAGAGCAGAAGACAAATGATGGTACAGAAAAACAAAACGTCACATTTATCATTATTACCGATGGGCATGAGAATGCTAGCCATGAGTTCAGCGCAGACCAAATCAAAAAGATGATTCGCCATCAAGAAGATAAGTACGGCTGGGAGTTTATCTATCTGGCTGCAAATATCGATGCTGTTCACACCGGAGAACAATATGGAATTAGACCTGAGTATCGTAAAAATTATCGTACAGATAAAGACGGCATCAGCACCAGCTACGACGCGGCGAGCGATATTGTGATGATGAAAAGGCAAGCTGCTTCTCGTGTGCAGTATTGCATGGCGAATGAAGCTCTAAGCTGGTCTAAGAAGTTAGATGCAGAGTTTGAGAAAGGCTCAGACGATAAGAAGTCTTAGCGAATTCTTGAGGCGGGCAGGGGCGAACACAGGCTGCCATCACAAATGACTGCCCTGTGTTCGCCCTGAGGCTTATGAGAATAACATAATCAGTGCGTGAAAATATTAGCACGGTGAGAGAGTAAGTGATTAAGTGATTAAGAGAGTAAGATGGCAGGATGAAAACAGAGACCAGAGAGGGAACTTAAATGACAAAACGCTTTTGTGAGCATTGCGGAATACGGATTAGCTGCCCAAAGTGCCATTGCGTTGATATCGTGGAAATCATATATGGTTACCCAACGGATAAAGCGTTTGAAATGGAAGCAAGAGGTGAGATTTATTTAGGTGGCTGTTGTATAGAGTATGACGAAAATGGTAAAGTCAACCCCGATTATCATTGCAATGCTTGCGGTAATGATTTTGGCCATGAAGACAAATGTATCCACGCAAAAGCAGAAACAGAGGTAGAAAAGTGAAAAGCGAAGCAATAGGGTAACTTTGCATAGCAAACGCTACGCAAGGGAGGTGCGTTGACTATGCAAAGTTTCGATTATGACTAAGTTAATATAGACTGCAACCGTCAGACACCAAGTACTTCTCGACATAAAAAATATGCAAAAAGTGCTGGAAACTGCTTTGTGCCCGTTAATGTTGCTCTTAGAGTACCCCAAGAGCTACTTTTTTGTCTGTATGCAGCCATGATGAATCAGCTATAATATGCTATTGGGTAAACGGCTACAAAGAAGGAGGTTGTTAAATGAAACAATACAAAGAGGATTTATTGCCGCTATTAGATAAGCTGCCGGTTCCGGAATTAGCGCACACGCTAAGCGAGGTTAAAAAATGGGCAGAGCCATTTCTGACAGCCTCTGAGTTGGCAAAGTTTGAACAACTAATTAAACGCTTTGAGACAGAGGATGCAAAGTTGCTTCAGGAGCGTCTTAAGCGTCATGAGCAGCAAACAAAGGGAAGTTGGCTGGCTGGATTTTGGCAGGAAAGTTATTTAAGTGGACGTGGTTGTGTTCAGAGTGAGACGAATTTTGCCTTAACGGTTAGAGACGAACTGCATGAACATCTGACCTCTCGTGCTCAGAAGGCTACTCAGCTGATTTATCAGTTAACAAAAATTTACCTGGCTTTAACTGAAGGAAGTTACCCGCTAGAGTATACGAAAAATCAGAAAAATATAGATATGTCCTATTATGAGAATCTTTTTGGCAGTTGTAGAATTCCAGACGAGAACATAGATTTGTTTTATAAAAGCACCATAATTAATAGACACATTATTGTGGTGAATAAAGGTAGCTATTACCAGTTGGATGTTATAGATTCTACAGGAAAACAATATCCGCCAGAGATAATTTTAGAATCAATTGAGCATATTTTGTCGCAAGTACATGTTCCTAAAAACGGAGAAGAAAATCTGGCGTATATGACAGGTGTCAAAAGAAAGACTTCATACGCTGTTTATCAACAATTAAAGGCTGAAAAACTCAATAGCCAAAATTGTGATTTGATTGAAAATGCCCTTTTTGTTTTGAGCTTTACAGATAGCAAGGATCAGTCTGTCGAAGAACGAATTGCGACGGTGCTATTAGACGGTCAGGATCAGATTTTTTCTAAAACATTGCAGGCAATTATTACAAGCAGTGGTTCGATTGGTTTTAACGTAGAGCATACGCCAATTGATGGTGTGCCAACCTTGAATATATTAGCAAAGGTATTTGATGCGATTAAGGACCAGATGCCAATAGATAAGAAAGAGGAATCGGCAGCACTAGCAAAATCGGCAGCACCAGAAAACTCCCCAGCGCTAGCAAATTCGTCAGAATTAGAAAACTCCCCAGCGCTAACAAAAAGACTCTCCTGGCAGTTCACACCTGAACTACTTGTTGCCTTAGAGGAATGTCGCGCGATGGTTGAGCAAGAAGCTCAGGTATATAAAATCCAATACCGATTGATAGAAAGTATTGGGAAAAATCGCATTAAAGAATTAAAAGTAAGCCCGGATGCTTATTTTCATATGGCCTTGGCAGTAGCGCAAATGGCTGTTTTTGGCCGCTTGCAATCTGTTTATGAGCCTGTGGCAATGCGCAGCTTTTACGAAGGCAGAACAGAGTGTGCTCGCTCGCTAAGTAAAGAGAAGAAGGATTTTGCGGAAGCCTACCTAAACACAGAAAAATTGCCTGAAAGAGATGTGCTGAAGGAGTTGTTCTTGAGGGGAGCATCTGCCCACTCGGAGCGAATTTCTATGTGTCAAAGCGGGCTAGGAGTCGAACGTCATTTATTTGGTTTACAGAAAATGGCTGGTGATGACGTAGATGCAAATTACTTTTTTAAGTCAGAGCCTATAAAAAAACTCACATACAACTTTATTTCTACAACGTCGATTCCAAGTTACTTATTGGAGGCCTTTAGTTTTTGTCCGGTAGAGGAAGATGGGTTCGGTTTGTATTACGAGATACTTGAGGATCAAATAGTGTTAACCGTTTCTTCAAAACTAGAGTTAGCAAAAGAAGGAAAACAGCTGCTTCAAAAATTGGAAGAGTACTTGTTAGAGCTTGAGGGATTGCTTGTTGCATAGAGTTTGTTGTATGAAGCTAGTCGCATAAAGCTAGTTGCATAAAGCTAGTTGCATAAAGCTTGTTGTATAGAGCTAGTTGCATAGGGTTGCCATGCTAATCACTCTCAATTTTTAAATGCCGCTTCTACAAAAAAAACAGAAGCGGCAAGAAAGATTACAAAGCGCTCATCTAGCATTCAATTAACACCTATCAATAAGGTGCTCAATTAGCATGCAGCTCAAAGCGCTTTGGGCTACTGTTATACGGCAAAGCCTTGGTAGCTTGCGGCTCTCAGACGCCACGTACTTCTCAATAATAAAAAAACTTATAAAAATCGCAGAATCATATTTTTGCACGTTAGGCGCGCTCTTAGGGTACCCTAAGAGCTGCTTTTTGTCGTTGACAAAAAGCACTGTAATTTCATGATTATAGAATTTTAAGTGAGGTGGCTATGGGTAAAATTGAAATTTATATAGGTCCCAACGGCTATGGGAAAACCTATAGATTGAATGAAATAAATAAAGAATTGCAAAGCTGTGGTGTTTCGGTTGATAACATTCTTTTTCTTGAATCTGAGCTAACGCTTGCAGAGGAGTCAAGGGACACCCGCAACGACTCTGCGACTATGGAGTTTATAATTTTTGAACTACTTGAGAAGGACAAGAAATATTTAGCAGCTAAGAAAAAGCTCGAAGCTTCAATAGATGATGCGATAGTCAACAGCATTCCGATGATGAACAGTTATATAGACGATGTGCTCAAGTTAAGCAACCAACAAAGAAATGTAGACTTCATAACTCTTTCGGACAAGAAAGAGTATAAGAAGATTGTAAAAATTAATCAAACAGAAATTTCTGGAAGCACCGCAAAGATGGGCAGTGGGCAGAAAATGCAGTTGGTATTACGTCTGGCTTGCTCGTCCAGCAAGAGTGTTCTGATTCTAGATGAGCCAGAGAAGTATTCCCATCCCAGCCTGCTTCATGAGACCGCAAGGAGAATAGAAGAATTCGCGTCGAAATACGGAAAATCTGTTTACCTTGCCACACATTCGCCAAAGCTATTGTCGATGCTTGATTTTGATTATTGCAATTTGTATGTGGTAAACGACCGCGCCAGTGGAGCAAAGGAAATTGATTTCGCCGATGCTGCAGCAAAAGCAAAACTAGTTTTTGGCAGCTACTACGGTCAGCTCAGCCTATACAGCAAACGATATTATGAAAACGGTAACTCGCTCAAGGAGACTGTGAAGCAAGTTCACAACCGTTCCTTTATTGAAGCCCTGTTTTCAAAACGAGTCTTTCTTTGTGAGGGCATATATGATGAAATCTTCATTAACTGGGTCTTAAGGAAACACAATCATTTCTTCGATGATTATTGTATTTTTACAACAAATGGGAAATTTCATATGCCAGCTTTTGCTGAGTTATTCAAGCAATTGGGAATTGATGTTTTTATTTACTTCGACTGTGATGACGATGCAAGCAATAACATTCATAAGAGTATAAACGACTATCTAAAAAGCAAGTTCCCTAATTGCAGTTATTGCTTCACGCCAAACATTGAAGGCGAGATTGGATTTAAAGCATCAAAGAACAGTAAAAATAGTGTAGCAGATTTCCTTGAATTCCTTGAGTCATTTCAACCGGTTAATAATTATGAACTATGGATTTAATGAAATCTTCTGAGCAGCTGCATAAGGCAAGTGAAGGGCTGAAGAAAGCGGGAGCGGATGATAGCACAAGCAAATATTAGATGCGCGGTTTGCGGTGGTGAGTTGGTCGTCGATACAAAGCAGATGCAGGCCAAATGCAGCCAGTGCGGATTATTGTATCCGCTTGAGTCATTGAGGAAAATGGCTGAGGGAAGCAGAGAAAAACAGAATCTGCCAGCTCAATTGGACGCACAGAAGGTTGCGATGCCGCTTGGTGCGATACAGGAAAGCACTCATAGAGAATATGTACAAGAAGTGCCGAAAGCATTGTCGGTACCGGCTTTTGCAAAACCCAGTGCAAGCGCCGCAGCCGCAGCAATCTGCCCAGGTAGCCGCATTGGGCATTCAGTCACAGCCGCCTGCTCGGGTGACTATTTGAGTTCGCAGCCGTCTGCCATAGAAAACTCAGACAGCGGCGCAAAGGTGACTCAACTGCCCGCAATTGAGAAGTGGAAGACATCAGCACCTCTTTCTGTATTTGGTTTGCTGGTTTATGCAGCAATCAATATGACTGTCGGCTTGTTATTTTCAAACCAGCTTTGGGCAGTTGTTTGTACAACGGTTGTCATACCGCTGGTATTTGCTGTTTATGCTATCGCTGTGTATCCTTCTTTAATGCGCGCAAAGCCGATTCTTAAATCCCCAAAAGCAATATCGTTTTGCAACTTTTTTGCTGGTGGACCGATTTTTGGTTCTATATGGAACTACAAACTCACTCAAAACAAAGAAAGAAACTATCAGTCGCCGAGAAGGGGAATATCGCATATCGTTCATGCGTCATGCAGCCTAGTAGTAGCCTTGATGGGGATTGCACTAATATTCTTAGCGATGATGTTGCCAGTAATGCCTTCTGGATTGAAGGTTGGGGACACTGTAAGCTATGGCACCTACAAGGGAGAACCTCTTGAGTGGCAAGTACTGGAGTTCGACGGGGACAAGGCACTATTGGTCACAAAAAACATAATAGCTATTAAAGTACATTATGCCGGCACTTGGCGAGCAAGTAAAATTCGCGGATGGCTTGAAGGCGATTTCAAACAGAGCTTTAACTATGTAGAGAATGTACACATATTGAATACGTTCCGTAGCGCCACTAATACAACTGACTCTGTTTTTCTGTTGAGCATGGATGAGGCAGAGAAATATTTCTCAAGCGATGAGGCGCGGTGTGCAAAAGCAATGAATATCAGCGATGATGAAATTGCCGAGACGGCTCGTTGGTGTGTTGAAAAAAAGATCAAAGTTGGAGGAAAAGAATTAAGCTACAGCGAATGGGTTGATGCGCTAGAGCGAGAATATCAAAGCGGGCGCAATACGACCTGGGGTCTGTGCTCATTTCATAACGACGGTTTGTGTTCCTTTTGTGTCTCAAACGACGGCAGTCTTTATACGCCTGAGAGCGAGCAGCCAAAACGATATACAAATGGAGTCCATGCGCCTTTTGGAATACGCCCAGCCATGTGGGTGACCCGATAGAGAAAGCAGTAATTGCATATTTGACTAATGCCTCAATTTACGCAAATTCATCGCAAGAAAAACATAGGCTCAGCAAAGCGGTGCCTATGTCTTGCCAGCAGAAGAAAAGGTTAAGCAAGAGAAGGCATCGCTGTTAAACATCAACGACAGCTTTAACAAAATCATTTTGGTTCGTGACACGGTTAAGCCCACCCGGGACACTCATGGCATTCTTGCAATGAGTGTATTCGACTTTCTGCTTAATCCGGGCAGTCTTTCAATGTGATTATGTTGAGAAGGACGCGCCTGTACCCAGCCTGCTTCCAGCTAGCATCAAGCTAGCATCAAGCTAGCATTAAGCATCTTGCCTCTAGCGAAAATGCGCACCTGTTTATGTCTTTGATTGGGTGGATTGCGACGCCATAGACACCTTGAGTCATTCAACAACAAGCAAACCCAAGCAAAATCGCAAAACCTCGTTTACGCACGCCAGCGGCGCTCTTAGAGTACTCTAAGAGCTGCTTTTTGTCGTTGACAAAAAGCACTGCTGATTCTATGACAACAAAATGATGTGAGTAAATGATGGTATCAAGAAGCAAAAAGGTTTTGGTGCGATGTGGAAGAATTAAAATACGTCAGCCGCGAGGATGCAAATAACGCAGGAATACATGTTCCACGGGAAACCATAAAGCCATATGCAAGTTATCCCGTTCGTGAAATTATTGTACGCGGAGTGAGCAACGACAACGAGTATACAGTTGGCGTTTTGCGATCGTTTTCTGGACAACTGTATTTATTTGACGTATCCGAGAGGATAAGCATTAATCAGAGCAAGCAGATATTTGATTATGTATCACAAGAGTTTACAGAAATATACGAATTTCATATTGAATATCCAGATACGTGTTATGACAAGCTGGCA
>JAIRQA010000096.1 GCA_031256715.1 Coriobacteriales bacterium
GTCGCTTGTGCTGCCGATTGTGTTGTTGCCACCAATTATCTCTGTGGCGAATAATGTACCTATCAAGATAACAAAAACCGATACTAGCGTAATAGTACGTGGAAGCTTTCGTTCACGTATAGCCTGCCAGAGTACTCCCATCCAAACAAACTGAAAAAGCAAAGTAAGTGCGGTTGCGGCGCTTAGCAACTCTAAGGCCATGTAGTAAGACATGCTCACTCCGGCTGCTGCCACACCTATAAGCAACAGTTTTGGAATGGCTTTTAAAGGAATCTTGCGGCGAAAGCCAATTAGGACGATAATTGCCAGCGTTAGCAGGGAATAGACATATTGAGTCGTTGAGGTTTGCTGCGGCGTAAGGCCAAGGCTATAGGCTACGCGTACCAATGGCACGACAAAGCCGTAACAGCAGCCTGCAAAAAAGATAATCAATGAATGTTTAAAGGTTTGTGACATATGGTAGTATTGTAACCGTTAAACAGTTTTTATGATGAGAGCGCGATGCTAAACTAGGAGAGAAACCATTAAAGAACCAATGTATGAAACTGCAACTGTTAAGGAACGTGCGCTTTGTGTGGGCATAGAGCGCACTGGCATAGGCAGTTCGCAATTATCTGGCGCATTTGGTGCTGGCGGTACTGTGCCGGCTTGGCCTTTAGAAGAGTCATTGGCTGAGCTTATACGCCTTGTTCAGACCGCAGGTGCCGAATGCGTTGGTACTATTAGCCAGCGTCTTAAGGAACCTAACTCGCGAACATTTATTGGCAAGGGCAAAGTTGATGAAGTGCGGGAAGCTGTTTTAGCACTAAAAGCAGATATTATTGTTTTTGATGATGAGCTAACACCTACCCAACAACAAAATCTTGAGCATGAAATTAAAAACGTAAAGATTATCGATCGCACGGCACTGATACTTGATATCTTTGCCTTGCATGCTCAGAGTCGCGAAGGGCGTTTGCAAGTGCGCTTGGCACAGAATCGCTATTTGTTGCCGCGGCTTCGTGGCATGTGGGAGCATTTGGCATCTAATCGTATGGGCGGTGGAGTGGGATCGCGTTTTGGTGAGGGTGAAAGTCAGTTGGAGGTTGACCGTCGCATGGTGCGTAAGCGCATCGAGCGTATTCGCGAGGAACTAAAAAAAGTGCATTCTGAGCGACAGACACAACGTAAGGCGCGTCAAGGTTCAGGTATTTTCATGGTGTCTTTGGCTGGCTACACCAATGCGGGTAAGTCGAGCTTACTTAATAGACTTACTGGCGCAGACGTATTAGCTTACGATGCGCTTTTTGCCACATTAGATTCAACAACGCGGCGATTGAGTTTGCCTAATGGTCGCGAAATGACTATCAGTGACACGGTGGGTTTCATCCAAAAACTACCTACAACACTCATTGAGGCTTTTAAGTCTACGCTAGACGAGATTACGGGCGCTGATCTTATTTTGCATGTTGTAGATGTCACCTCCGAGCATTTTGATGCCCACATCTTGGCAGTTAATGAAGTTTTAGAGCAGATTGGTGCTCATAAGCTGGTGCAAATACTTGTGTTTAACAAGATAGATGCTCTAAATGAAGTTGAATTAAGTGCGCTTAAAGGGCGTCATCCTAATGTCGTCTTTGTTTCTGCGCAACAGGGAACAGGTATTAATGAGTTGCTAGAGCGCATTGAGCATGCTGCCAATGCTACTTCGTCGCTTTTGCATGTTTGCATACCATTTGCTCAAGGAGCCTTGGTGCGATTAGCTCACGAACAATGTTCAATCATCAACGAGGAGCATAACGAGTCTGGCACGTTACTGCAATTAAGAGTGCCGCAAGCGTTGGTGTCTAAATTTAGTGATTATACAATCTAGAAAGGTACTGATTAAGGTAGCTTTCATTCAGATAATGCTCGTGTAGTTTAAATGTTTCCCGCATTGTGTTTGCTGCATGATGATATTTTTGCATATAGAATGTACAGCGCTTTTTTTTGGTGTATGTCATTGCCAGAGTGCATCTCATCAATAAGTTCTTGCATATAAAATGTACAGTGCTTTTTTGGTGGTTTATTGCTCTGGTTTATTTAAATGAGAAGTGCAGCGTGGGCAGCGAATTGCTGCTGCTGGGATTTCTTCTACGCAGTAAGGACAGACTTTTTTTGGCGCTTCTTCTGCGTCTTCGGCAATTTTGCGACGCGTAATTTTGTTTACCAGCTTAACCATAATGAATATTACCAACGAGATAACCAGAAAGTTAATCACTGCTGCAATGAAAGACCCATAAGAGAATTTGGCAGCAAAATCGCCCTCGCCAATTGTGAAATAAAGTTGGCTGAAGTCGTAGCTTCCTGTAAGTAGCGACAGCAATGGGGTTATCAAATCGGCGACAAGCGAGTTTATAATAGCAGTGAAAGATGCGCCCATGACAACGGCAACAGCTAAATCCATGACGTTACCACGCGATATGAAGTCTTTAAACTCCTTAACAATCTTCACGGTTGACTCCTTAGAAACGTACATCTTAGTTTTGTCGTTGGTTGCATTGCTTGTTATATCGCACGAAGCAAGGCAATGACCTTTCCAAGAATGGCAACATCTGATGAGTAGATAGGCGACATTGTACTATTCTGAGGCTGTAGGCGTATGCGGTTATTTTCGCGATAGAATGTTTTTACTGTCGCTTCATCGTCTATCATGGCAACGACAATATCGCCATTGTTTGCTGTGTTTTGCTCGCGCACAACCACGTAGTCGCCATCAAGTATTCCAGCGTCTATCATTGATTCGCCGCGCACTGTGAGCATGAAAGAGCCTTGATCGCCAATAATCTGCGATGGCATGGGAACTGTTTCTTCTACGTTTTGTTCAGCAAGTATCGGCTCTCCTGCGGCTACACGACCAACAACGGGCAGGTTGACAATTTGTGCGCTCTTTTGTGAAAAGACCTCAGGGGCGACTGGGTTGCCATGTTCATCTTTAAGAATGATGATGGCACGAGCACCTGAACCATCACGGCGAATGTAGCCTTTTACTTCTAACTGGCTTAGATGAGTATGTACTGTGGATGACGACGACAAGCCAACGGCATTGCCAATTTCTCGCACACTTGGCGGATAGCCAGTTTTCTTGGCAAAGTCACCAAGGAATGTCAGTATCTCTGCTTGTCGTTTTCCCAGTGAATCTGTTTTTTTCATTTGGCAATCAACTCCTTATAAGATTATCTTGCTATTATCATAGTATAAACGAAAATAAAATGCAAACACTTGTTCGTGAAAGGAATTTACAGTATGAATGCTTTATGAGCTGTTTGTTGGTTGTATGGGTAAAGTGTCAGAGCGTAAACGTCAACCCCATCGCAAAGAGGGGGGAATGCAAGCAGAAAAGGGTTCGGGGATTATGCAAACGGGACGCTGTGGACAGCGTCCCCTACGAGGGTAATGCA
>JAIRQA010000105.1 GCA_031256715.1 Coriobacteriales bacterium
AAGATATTGGTAGCATCATTCATAGAACTCTCGTAAAGCAAGGCGATTTCTACGACCACAAAATCTGTACCACTAAGCAACTGACAACTGCCGCCCACAAGATAATCTGCAAGTCTTTCTTGCACTGCCGGCCACATAATAGCGTTAAGTTTATTTGCCTCATCTTTAGAAGCAAATGCACGTGAAGCTAACAGACAGCGGTTTACACAAGGCTTATCGACATCATCAAAATAGATAATATCTTTACCAAAGGTTTCGGCGAGTAAAGAAAGTATCGCGGGATGTTCTTGTTCTTCTTTGGCTATAGCATCGGCATCTAGATATGTCGCACCCCAAGAATGCAATAATTCACAAACTGTTTTTTTGCCTGATGCCAAACCACCAGTAACAAAGACTACATACATAAGAGCGCTCCGATTATTTTTGACTTCACATAAACCCTCAATAAAAAAATTTAAAAACTTCTTTACAAAGCTTGATGAAGTGCTTGAAAAAATGACCGCCTTGCGGCGTAGCTAAACTTTTGGTGCCCGAGGTGAGAGTCGAACTCACACGTCCAGAGGACAAAGGTTTTTGAGACCTCCGCGTCTGCCATTCCGCCACTCGGGCACAAAGAAACATTGTAGCAGAAAATTTTTGTAATCAAGCGCTTAAGCCTTAACTGGTGCAATATTTTCGCTGATGGTTATAGTTGGTAATAGTTGGCTACAGTTGGTAACAGTTGGTTATAGTTGGTTATACAATCACCCACCACGAAACTCACCCGATGTGTGTGATGTAAGCAAAAACAATGATCGCTAAAATTATTCATACAGCGTAAGGGTCTAGTGGCAAGACGCCTAATGAGACCAGCGTAAGGGTCTAGTGGCAAGACGCCTAATGAGACCAAAGAATCCCATGAAGGAGGAGAGATGAGTTTTAAAGAAACAAAACATGTGTCTAAGCCAAACAAGGAAGCTGACACAAACAAGACCTGTGGTTTAGCTGATTTAGTTGGCATACCTAACTTGGCAACAACTGAAAGTTCTAGTGGAATTTCGCGTCGCGACCTGCTAAAAGGTGCTGGTGTTGGCGCGGCTGCTGTTGCAGCGTTTGGCTCATTAGGAGCACTTGGTGCTTGCGCCCCCACAAATAACACAGGACAAGGAACTGGCACCACTACTTATGCGAATGATTCGGCAAATTCAAGTTCGCATTCTTGGGACATTGCCAACAAACCGGCAGATATTCCTGCTTCCGATATTATAGAGACGATAGACACTGAAATTCTTGTTTGCGGTGGCGGCTTTGCGGGCACTGCCACAGCAGCACGTGCTGCCGAGCTTGGCGCTAAAGTAATTCTTGTAGAGAAGGACGCCGTTTTGCACGGAAACGGAATCGGTGGCACAGGTGCTGCGTGGTCTAAAGTCCTAGAAGAAAATTACGCACCTCAAGGCTATTATATAGACAAGCCCGTTAACCAAGCACGCTGGGTAAAAACATGCGCCGGACGTTGCCGCGAATCATTGGTTGCGAAATGGTTTCGTGAGTCAGAAAAAACCATGGACTGGATGCTTGACATGTCTTTTGCCGATGGCGCAACTTGTCTAATTACAGCTAATGCATCTAATCAGGAAATCCACAAAGAAGAGCACTCCTATCATTGGTTGATGGGTGGCAGCATAGGCAAGCAAATCCCTGCAGACGATCTTGGTGGCGGCTTTGGCCCAGATGCCGCTCCCAGCAAATACCCGGAGATAAATATGGCGACTATAGCTGAGTATCGCTTTAAAGCCTTTGCCGAAGAAACCGGCAATGCTCAATTTGTCTTTGAGTCACCGGTAGTGCAACTTATACAACCAGGCGGTCCGGGAACTGCCGTAAAAGGTGCCATTTGTAAAACCGACAAAGGCTATGTGCAATACAATGCCAGCAAAGGTGTGGTATTAGCAACTGGTGACATCAGCTTTAACGATGAAATGCTAGATTATTTTGCCCCTATTGGACAAAAGGTCTATACAAAACTAAATGGCGCAAATGGAAATGTTGGCGATGGCCACAAACTTGGCTCTTGGGCAGGCGGCGCCCTTCAGGATGGACCTTGGGCAACCATGATGCATCCTCAAGCACTGGCAGGTTTTCATGGACCTTTCATGTTTGTTGATCCCACAGGTAATCGCTTTTTTAATGAGGCAACATGGGTACAAGGAAAGTGCGTTGGTGTTATTACGCAGGCAAAGGTTCCTGATGGCTTTAGCGGACAAAAGTATGCGTGGTCGATATTTGATGCTAATTGGAAGCAGTACTTGCTAGATAGCTTACCAGTAGGCGGCGGCATGTTCTGGGATACGTTTAGGATGTTTGGCTCTACTTACGAGACAGCAGTATCGCAAATTGCCTCTCAGGTAGAAGGTGGGCTTGCAGATGAGACTGGTAACTTTGTACAAGCTGACACCATAGAAGAATTGGCCGAAAAAATTGATGTTCCTGTTAGCGCGCTTAAAGCAAGCGTAGAGCGCTACAACGAGTTTGCCAAAAAAGGCATGGATGAAGACTTTTACAAAGATCCCACTTTTGTAACTCCAATTGCCGAGGCTCCATTTATAGCCGCTAAGGTAGGCACTGGCTTACTCGCCGTTTGCGGCGGTCTTCATGTCTCTGATGACCTTGAAGTTCTAGGCGCAAACGAGAAGCCAATTCCTGGTCTTTACGCAATTGGCAACACTATGGGCGACATTTATGCCGTAGATTACCCCATAAACATCCAGGGAAATTCGCATGGGCGTTGCTTAACATTTGGTTATCTGTTAGGCGAACATTTGGCAAAGAAATAAGTCTTAATCGCTTTCGGTAGTAAAGCTAAGACTCTTTGAGCAAAGGGCATACAGCCGCTGATACTCCTCTTGGAAACTATCAACTTCCAAGAGGAGTTTATTATATTCGTCATCATCCAACAAAAAATCGCTTAGACACGACTTAACTAATTCTTTGGAAGGTAGCACCCTGGTGTCATCTAGCAAGCTAGTAAGATAACTAGCTAGCATGCTATCTTTTGCAGTCGTAAAAAATTCTGCAATTGCTCGGTTAAGTGGTCCTATGCGCGTCGCGTCTATATCGCTATACAAGCGCACAATCCCCAATTGCTTCGCGCGATTTTCGCTGTCACCATTTTGTTCTGCACTGTGCGCGGCGCGAGTTGCAGCGTTTATAATAGCGGTATAGTTTTCATGTTCGTTAGACAAAACTAGTGCCTTGTTAAATTGGCTAAGCAATTGCCTTGCCACATGAGCTTGCAAAAGGCGTTCGTTTAAGGCAGACATCTTAGGCAGCGCGTCAACCATGGCACTTAGGCGTTCGAAGTCCTTCTCGACAGCTTTATTAGCTTTAATGTCTTTGTCTTTATTAGTTTCTAGTGTCTCTTCATTAGAAAAATCAGTAGACTTAGGCATCACAAACTGCTTTGCGTTTTGCGAACTTGCTTGCCAGAATAATACGCGCACTACGCTCTAGCGCAACTGTCATCTGTAAGGCTAAAGCAAGTGTTGTGGCAATGGCAAAAGAACCATGTCCACGTACGATGGCTATGCGTCCGCCACCAGAAACAACATTGGCTACAAGCGTCGCAACTTCATTAGAACCTATAGAATCTTTGGCGCTAAGCACAGGAACACTAGAACCCAAATAGAGCAAACCTTCTTCATCTAGTGGTGTCATAAAATCTGCGTTAAGCGTTAAAGCGATAGTATTAAGGGGGTGAGCATGAACAACGGCCCAACTATTTGCAGCGTCGGCGCTAACAATGCGCGCACAAGCATGATACATAGCACGATGTACGTTTAGTTCTACAGAAGCATGAGGCCTGGCATCGGTACTTACGTTATGAGTGCCCGCGTTAGCATCTGTGTCATTTTCTGTAAAGGCACAAGTTACAATGTCGGCAGGCGTCAAAAAGCCCAACTTAGAACCTGAGCGTGTTATCCAGATATTGCTACCATCACTTACAGAAAGGTTGCCACCTGTTACCGATATAAGGTCATGGTGCTCTAAGTAATGTCCGGTTTCATGAAATTGCTTAATACGCCCGGTATCGTCGCCAATAGAACGCATCGCATCAGCTACAGAGCCAGCTGCAGAACTTGCGCCATCTATAAAGTCTTGCTTGAACTTCTCAAAATCAAAATCTGCCACTATGTACCGCCATCTAATTGTCGTTTTCGTGTTAACATAATCTTAAAGCAAATCTAAACGAGAGGAAAGCATGCATCCTAAATCTTCGCGTCCAAACTTCCCTAAACGCGCGATCGTCACCGCTGGCATGCCCTATGGCAACAAGGGGCTTCACTTTGGGCATATCGGCGGCGTTTTTGTGCCCGCAGACTGCTATGCGCGTTTCTTGCGCGATCGCATAGGTCAGGCAAACGTATTGTTTGTTTGCGGAACCGACTGCTATGGTTCGCCCATAGATGAAGGCTTTCGCAAAAGCAATCAGAATGGACAAAGCTATGATAGCATAGAGGCATACGTACTTGCTAACCATAAGTCGCAAACTCAGACGCTAATCAGCTATGGCATCTCTTTAGATATCTTTGAAGGCTCAGGGCTAGGTGAGTCTAAAGACGTGCACCAGCGCGTTACAGCAGAAATAATTCAGCGTTTGTATGCCAATGGCTACTTGCACCAACTGTCTACCAACCAATTTTATGATGATTTGGCTGCCAGCTTTCTTAATGGCCGTCAAGTTGTAGGCAACTGCCCTGTTCCTGGTTGCAAATCCGAGCACGGCTATGCCGACGAGTGCGACCTTGGGCACCAATATCTTCCCAGCGATTTACTTAATCCTAAAAGTACGCTCACGGGCGAAACTCCAGTTATGCGCGAAGTAAAAAACTGGTACTTCGATCTACCTATGTTTCGCGACTTATTACAGGATCATGTTCGCAACCTAAATAATCATGAAGACACACGCCCAGTGGTTGCAAATACCATAGATGAGTTTTTGGCGCTTCCATCAGTGTATATTAAACAAGAGTTCGAACAAGACTATCTAAACCTACAATCACAGTTGCCTAAGCATGAATATATAGCTGTCGAGAAGGGCAGACATAGCTTCGAGCTGCAATTTTTCTGCCTTAAAGACCGTGACGCGGCAAGAAATATTCTTGACGCGGCGCAAATTCGCTATAGAGCCGGTAAAACATTAGTCCCCTTTCGCATTACCGGTAATATTAAGTGGGGCGTTAGCGCGCCAAGACTTGCGGATGCAAACGCGAATGCTATAAACAAAGGCATAAGCACAAGCACAGATACCGTCGCCAATACGAAAGAAGTTGCCTGTGTAGACACCACAATTAACGCAAAAACTGATGTGGGAGCAAACGAGCAAACCTCAGCCAACGATAATCTTAGTGTTTGGTGCTGGCCAGAGTCGCTATGGGCACCTATAAGCTTCACACGCACGATCTTAGAAAGCAGCAAAGAAAAGCCTGTGCAAAGCCTGCATAAAAAAGAACAAGACAGCAACACAGCTCCCAGCAGCTTAAATTGGCAGGATTGGTGGTGTAGCAAAGATTCACAGATCTATCAATTCATTGGGCAAGACAATATTTACTTTTATGGAATCGCACAAACAGCAATGTGGGCTGCTACCGCTTCGCCTAACGACCATGCCCCATCTGCCACTGCTTTGCCAGGAGAACTACAGCAGTCTACGCTTATAGCCAACTATCATCTGCAGTTTCTGGGTAAAAAAGCATCATCTTCTGGTCAGATAAAGCCACCAATGGCTGATGATTTACTAAACTACTACACTGCAGAGCAACTTCGGGCACACTTCCTTGCCTTAGGTTTAGGACTTAAACCTGTGAGCTTTCAGCCAAAACCATTAAACCCCAATGCTAATAGCAGCGATGCTGACCCTGTCTTAAAAGAAGGACAGTTGCTTACCAACATCTTTAATAGGTTGGCACGATCGTGTTTTTATGCTGCCGAGAAGGACAATGGTTGTCTGCTGCCCCTAGGCGAAGTATCACCTGAACTTAGAGCAGAAGCAAAAGATACTATACTAGCATACGAGTATGCTATGTATAAAACCGAACTTCACCAAGTAATGAAAATTGCCGGCGACTTCGTGCGCTTTGCCAATAAGTATTGGTCAGATGAAATTAAAGCCGTTGCCCAAGATGACATTAACACGCGCATCTTAGTGCTTAAAAATACTTTTTATCTATTGCGAGTTTGTTGCATACTCATGCATCCAATAGTTCCAGATGGCACCGAGTTAATAGTAAGTAAAATGGACTTTAAATATAAGGCGTTAAGCGAGTTTTTCTCTTGGGAGCATGTTTTTTCTGGCTATGAACCATTTGTGAGCAACGACGAAATAAAAGCAGGCGGCCACCCAATTAATGGGCTGCCGCCACGCTTTGACTTCTTTTGCAAACATGAAAGTCAATTAAAGGACTGACTTAAAGACTTGAATTAGAGCTTGTATTTTAGGTTACATTTGAGGCTGTCATAGCTTTAGGCAAAGTCTGCACTTTAATCTAAGCGCTAAACTAAAGGCTAAACTATAGGCTAAACTAAAGGCTAAGCTATAGGCTAAACTATAGGCTAAAGTTTTCCTTGCCCTCAAAAACATCCAGGGCTTCTTGAACATCATAGTCTGCCAATGTGATTGCACTGATGGCCTTGGTTAAACGCACTGCCTCATCTAATGAGCGTTGATGAATATTACGCCCTGTTGCGTTGCCGCAAGCGCCACCAATATGAATCTGCTCATACAGCTGAGTTAGAAAACTTTGCGCATCTACTGTAGAGCCACCGGCGCAAACCAAACCAGTAAGACCAGCTGCCTCAGAGGCACGAGCAAGGAGTTCGGCAGATGTCTTACTTGAACCTTCGGCAGGTTTTGGTGGGTTAACTTTAACAAAGTCTGCACCCAAACAAAGAGCAACACCTGCGGCGCCGGCAATAAGATCAGCATCTTTTTCGTTTTTAACCGCCTTACCACGAGGATAAATCCAAAGTACAACAAGCAGTCCGTTGGCATGCGCCTCGGCAATGAGTTCGCCCGCCTCAGACATCATCATCGCCTCGTATTCTGAACCAAGATAGATGGTGTAACCTAAACCAACAATATTTACACCTGCCTCGCGCATCGCCAGCACACTTTCTAACGAATTTAGCTGTGGCGAATATGGGTCATCCTGAGAAACACCTATTAAGTTTGTCTTAGAGTTCATCTTTACCAGATAGTTTATCTGGGGATATTTAGGGGCATAGCGTGCGATAAGTCCGCGCTGGCCAGCTAACACACCAACGACTCCCTCAGAGCCGATACGAAAAAGATGCTCGGGGTTGTTATCGGCAATGTCTATGCCTTCTCCATAGAAGTCATCGTTTAAATGTTCAATTTTCTGGTCACAAGCAAAAAGCATCAATCTGCCGGTTCCTTGAGTGGCAGCCAGATAGTTTTCGATGTAGATCTCTCGTGCTTCCGGCATGACATCAGCAGGCACCAGCACATCTGTTGCGGTAATTTTGGGCATTTACTTCTCCTTAAAGTTTCTAAATTAAATTGTCTTAATCCGCAAAAAATTTGTATCTTTATAAGGGTATCACAGTTTTAAGGCAAACTGTCAATTTGTGCTAACTGGTGTTTCTTAGTTCCTAGTTACTTTTTCCTAGTTACTGTTTCCAAGTTACGCTTCGCATCTAAGGCTTTCAGCTAAGCACAATCCTAAGGTGTTTTCTATGGGTCTTTGGGTTTAGATCTAAGCTTAAGTTGAGCCAGTAAAACAGCAATAAACATCATGGCGCAGCCTATAACTTCTTTAAAACTTAGCGCCTCTCCCAAAAGTGCCACACCACCAAGCAAGCCAAATGGTGCCTCTAAACTCATGATAATCGAAGCAGCAGATGGGCGGATATGCTTTTGACCTATAGCGGCCAGTGTAAATGCAACGCCTGTAGAAAGCACACCAGCGTAAAGAATCTCTGGCAGCACCTTAACAATACCAGCCCAACTAAAACCAAATGTCACAAAAAATGGATCTAGTATTGGCGCACTTAACAAACTTATTAAGCCCGCAACAAAAAACTGCATTGCGCATAGTCCAATAACTTCTCGTTGTCTTAATTTAGCTACATAATGATCAACGGCTAAAATATGCAAAGCCCAAAACAACGCACTACCAATAAGAACAATATCACCTATGTCTATGCCAAAACTTTCATTAACACAAAGCAGATATAAGCCTATAACTGCAATGGTTACGCTGACCCATGTATTCCAATAGGTCTTATGTTTTAAAGCGATGCCAATAATTGGTACCAAGACTATATATAGTGCAGTAATGAATGCGGCCTTGCCAGCGCTAGTTGTAACCATAGCCACTTGCTGAGCATTACTGGCAACATAAAGTAGTAAACCACAAAAAGCTCCACCAATGAAAATTAAACGGTGCCTGCCAGGCAAAACCATTACCGGCTTGTCTGCATCGCTATTTTCTTTAATCTCTTTACCCTTTTTAGCATGATAAACAGTCATAAAAGCGAGTATGACAAGCAAAGTGGCAGAGCCTAAAAGCTCACGAAACCCATTAAAAAGAAATGGCCCAACAAAATCCATGCCAGAGCGCTGAGCAACAAAGCACATGCCCCAGATAAAGGCAGTGCCGGCAATCATGAAAGCATAGGGAGCGTTTTTACGATTCAAATTATGCACCAGCTCTTTTTTAATTGGCAAAATAGCCCAAGTTACGCGGGCCGCAATCTTTGTAGACTGCCTCTATAAAACGAAAAACCTCAACATCTGTCTTAAGTTTCCGATCACGGTCTACAAAGCCATTGGTTGTTGGCCAATGGCGGTTTTCTGCAAAGCTAAAATCATCTATTCTAATGGCCATTGGTTCCTGACTTCTTTTAAACTCGGCGGCGCTTACGCGACTAAGCGTATCCAGCACAATTTCCGGTGTAATCTCTGGGAAAAATTCACATTCTCGCAGCGACACAAGAATCTGATCTGCTCCCATTCCATCGTTTAGATGCAAGCGTAAAATTACATCTAAAATGTCATAATCCGGCAGAGAGTCACAATCGCGTTGCCCTGGGTAAAGTTCGGCTGATGGCGGTTTGTTTAAAATTGCATCGGGGATCACAAGTCCACGTTCGTTGCGCCATCGCGCCACACCATAGACATCTACCTTATAAAGATTACCAATAGGAGCTATAGCCCCTGCTGTGTCTCCATAAAGAGTCGAATATCCCATAGCCGCCTCTGAACGATTGCCAGTGTTTAGCAGCAACCAGTTAAATGTGTTTGAAAGATGCATAAGATGCAACATGCGAATACGCGCCTGAATGTTTTGTAAAGCTATATTGTCCTCAGGCTTCATTGACAGCCTGTTTTTACTGCCACTAAAATCTGCATCAACATCAGAATCAGCCTTTTTATCTTTACCAGTTGCAACGTTACAAGAACTGTTAGTAGTCAATGTAGGATTTGCAATATCTGTATCCGATAGAGCATGCTCGTATAATAGCATAAAAGCATCATAGATGGTATTTATTGGCAAAGTAATTGTTTTAACACCTAAAATGCTTGCCAATTCTTTTGCGTCCTTTATGCTGTCTGAAGATGAGTTTTGCGATGGCATAAGTACACCATGAACATGATCTGCTCCTAATGCCTCAACCGCTAAAGCGCAAACTAGTGAAGAATCAATTCCACCGGAAAGTCCAATAACGCAATCGCTAAAACCATTTTTATAGTGATAATCGCGAATACCACAAACTATTACATTCCAGTAAGCCTCATATTGCAGCTGAGGTTTGAGCAATATTTTTTTTGCCATAGCAGCGTTTGAAAGGTTATAACAAATGGTCTGCTCTGTAAAAGCTGGTGCAGCAGCTACAATCTTACCCACAGGCGAGATAATCATAGAAGTGCCCTCATACACGATGCTATCGGCAGCACCAGCAAGGTTGGCAATAACATACCAAACGTTATTGTCCTTTGCAATTTCTTTATATTCATCTGTCTGCGATGTTGCCATTAACATTGCCTCTTCGCCGGTAAATTCTGCTGCCTCTAAGACAACTACTACATCATAGTCTTCAAAAGATTCATCGTAATCTGGTGATTCGTTAAACATTATGGCTACAGAGGTATCATTAATTGTTATATGCCGCATAAAAGAATCGTCATATGGATCGTTTTCTTCATAAACAATATCCGAGAAGTGTAAGATTTCGCCATCGCCATCACCTGCATAAATAACTTCCGGTAAACAAGTTAAGCGAGCAGTATAGGGGTCAAACTGAGGATAATATGTGCCAATAATTGTAGGTAAGGGGGCACGGTTACAAAAATCTGCATAGATCTCTATACATTCAGCAGCAAAAGGAGGATAAAATTGCAATAATTCGATTGGCTCACCTGTAAGTGCAAATGCAGGAAAGACAACCAAATCAGGTGGATAAGTCTCACTTGCAAGACGATTTAACTCCGCTAAAGCTCGCTCGGTATTTTCGCGAAGCGCACCAACCTTAGGATTAAACTGAACTATGGCAATGTACATTGTTGTCTCCATTCCGTCGCTTCTAAGCGGCACAAATTCGTTATGAAAGTTAGCCAATATTTCACGCTTATTACTCCTTATAATCTTACTTGCGTCTTAACTGTTTTTGCTAAATAAAAATCACTTAATACTCGCTAAGGCCACGATTTAACTCAGCGCCAATTGTTGTAGCACTATCATGTCCTGGCAACACTTTTGTGTCTGGTGGCAATTTACTCAATCGCTGCAAAGAGTCATGCATGGCGGCAGGACTGCCAGAAGCAAAGTCGGTGCGGCCACAAGTACCACAAAACAATGTGTCGCCGCTAAAGAGGATCTTCTCGACATCTGAATAAAAACATATACTGCCGGCAGAGTGACCAGGCGTATGAAGCACTTTAAGGTTTAAGCCAGCAGCACAGACAATGTCACCTTCTGCAAGGAGCTTTGAAACTTTGGGTGGATTGCGCCGTTCGTGACTGTAAAATGGATAGCGACCCTGAGGCTGCTCGATTGCTTGTCTGTCTTGCTCATGAGCATAAACCAAAGCTTTGGTAGCAGCAACTAATTCGCCTGCAGCTCCCGTATGGTCGTCGTGGCGGTGCGTAAGAAGAATTGCCGCAACTTTACGATTTCTAATTGCCGCAAGTATCTGCTCTACCTTGTCTGCGGGATCGATTACAACAACTTCTGTAGCATTTTTAGTTGCAGACACAATATAGCAGTTTGTTGTAAACGATAGATCGCGTCCAATCTGCAGCGGTAATGTTTGAATATTCATGTTTTTTGTTCTACCTTTCTAAAGTTGCTAGAGTGACACCTTAGTATTGTGTTTGCCTTAAATTACTGTTAAATTTGTTGCCGTTTAATTTGCTGCAATTTAAAGCGATAATTGCACAGCTTGGTTTTTGCGAAAATTAAATCGGCACCTGCTTACGGTCTAAAATCTCTGTGTCGTCTAATTGCTTCGCCTGGCAGTGTGCGACGTGCGCCAATCACACCATCTACGGCTCGAAGTTCTAAGAGCATATGTTCGATGTTGTCAGTTTCGCTCATCTCTATATGAAAGCGCATATCAACAATGCCATCGCGGTGGCTTTCTGTTTGCGTGCGTAAAATATTTACCGCATTATTCGCAAGCACTACAGTGACATCTGCCAGCAGGTGCAAACGATCTATAGCCTCAACAAAAATGTCAACTAAGTAGACGCTGCGTATGCCCTCCCACTGAACATCTATGATACGCTCTGGTGATTGCATCAGCTGTTTAGCATCAGGACAATTTGTGCGATGCACAGATACACCACGACCGCGTGTAACAAAACCTATGATATCATCACCAGGCACAGGGTTACAACAACGCGCCAAACGTACGAGTACGCCGTCTAAACCCTTAACAATTATACCAATCTCACCAGATTTCTTATTTTGCCCGCGATTGCCAACACCCGAAGTGTTGCTGCCGCGAATTCCTCTGTGTAGTGTCCCATAGTTGTCATTAACAAAATCATCCGTATCGCAAGCGAAACTGGTGGCATCTAATATGCCAATACCACCGCGCTGATTCTTGCGTCTATCCTGGCCTGCAAGCATTGCCGATGTTAGTTTGTCTAATGCATCAATGCCTTGCTTTAAGTCCTGCCTGCGCTCAACTGCAGCTTCTGCATCTAAATCGCCAATGAGTATCTTTAAAAGCTTATTGGTAATTTGCACCGCTCTGGCTTTCCCTGCGCCAATTTGAGCAAAAAGGTCATCGCTATTTGATAGCTTTAGTTCGGCGCAGACTTCCTTAATTGCTCGAACCGAGCGTTGCGACGATATACCCAAACCATGCTTGCGCATTTCGCGCGCAAGCAAATCACGGCCTTTAAGAATGTCATCGGAGCGATTGACCTTAGACAGATAGTTACGAATTTTTTGTCGTGCAGATGGCGTCTTAACAATATTTAACCAATCGCGAGAAGGTCCAGAACTTTTCTGCGAAAGTATCTCTACCCTATCGCCCATCTGCAACTCATAGCTCAAAGGTACAATATTGGCATTAACCTTTGCACCCACACAGTGATTTCCTACCTCGGTATGAATGGCATAGGCAAAATCTATAGGAGTTGAGCCTACGCGTAAATTAACAACTTCGCCTTTAGGCGTAAAGACAAAGACCTCACTATAGCTTAGATCGCGTTTAAAAGAAGCCAAGAACTCTTTGGGGTCATCGGCATCATCTGCCCAATCTAAGATTTGCCGCAACCATAGAAGTTGTTCGTCGAAGACAGCGTCAAAACTTTCTGTAGTCCTTGTGGCACTACTGCTATTTTTAACGCCACTTACATTAGCACCGGCATCATTATTATTTTTTTTGTTTTGTTTTATAGATGCCTTAGAGGCACTACTGTCGCGCTGAGCGTCACAAGACTTCTGGGATCTACTTCTGTTCTGGGCATTGTTCATATTGCTGCGCTTGGCAGACTTTAATAACTTGGCAGTTTTACTGCTAACGCTTTCTTGTTTAGACGCAGATAAGCCATTGTGAGATCTTCCCTCTTTATAGCGCCAATGTGCAGCAACGCCATATTCGGAAGTTCTATGCATCTCTTTAGTGCGAATCTGAATTTCCAACGGGCGTGCCGCCGGACCTATAACCGTGGTATGCAATGATTGATACATATTAAATTTTGGCATACCAATATAGTCTTTAAATCGACCTGGCATCGGACGCCAAAGTGCGTGCGCTGCGCCCAGACAACGATAGCAGTCAGTTTCATCTTCTACAATGACGCGCAAGGCTATAAGGTCGTAAATCTCATTAAAGTCCTTGCCCTTCTCGGTCATTTTCTGATAAATGCTATAAAGATGTTTGGGGCGACCGGTAATCTTGGCTTCTACGCCTAATTTTTCTAACTCGTTACCCAATTGGGCAATCGTGTCATTAAGATAGCGTTCGCGGGCATCGCGAGATTCTGCAACCATTCGCTGAATCTGACCAAATCGCATCCTGTCTAAATAGTAAAACGAAAGATCCTCAAGCTCCCATTTTATAGAATTAATACCAAGCCTGTGTGCAAGTGGCGCATAAATTTCCATCGTCTCACGAGCCTTAAAGATCTGACGATCTTCGCGCAGCGCGCCTAGCGTTCGCATATTATGCAAACGATCTGCCAATTTAATCACTATGACGCGGATATCGCGAGACATGGCAACAAGCATCTTGCGAATATTTTTGGCTTGTTGCTCGGTAAGCGACTCGATTTCTATTCTAGTAATTTTGGTGACGCCATCTACAAGATGAAGTACATCTTCAGAAAAATGCTGAGCTAAATCAGAGAGTTCTACGCTACAGTCTTCTACGGTATCATGCAAGACAGCAGCTGTAATAGTATCAACATCCATACGTAATTCGGCCAATATTAAAGCAACTTGCACCGGATGACTTATAAATGGCTCACCGCCTTTTCGCATCTGTCCAGCATGGGCTTCGTTTGCAAAGGCAAATGCCGTATGCACCTGTTTTAGCTCTTCGGTGCCCATATAGGTCTCGCATGCCTCAAAAAGCTGCTGTAGCAGTTCTGCCGTGCTAGCTAGTGGTCTGACAACGGCGCCAGCGCCAATGTCAATGGTATGTGGAAGTTTTTCTGTACTCATGATATATCATATTACCCATTACAATCTATTCTTTAGGAAGAATAGGTCCACGAATCATATCCTGCAGCTCAGATTCATTAGACTCTAATACCCATTGGCAAAAAGATTCAAACTCGCTTAAGACATCCAGACCCTCCGAGTATCGTACAGATAGACGCAAGTCAGTGTGCTTGTTAGATGCAGTTAGATAAATGCGCGAACCATAGCTATCATTTACAATATCAAGTAATGATACATCATTAAAGATGCTTACGCCTCTGGCAATTGCCGTAGCTGACATAAAAAATTCAGGATCTGTTTCGCGTGCAGCGTTAATATAGCACGTACAAGTTTCTTCGTTAGGCATACCATCATCTAAAAGATTATATGGTATGCCATTATTTTTATTAACTTGCTGCAAACCTGAAGCTTCTATTGTCCTGTTTTTTGGCAAACAGCAATTTGGATTAGTAAGAAGCAATTGCCAACCACGCCAAAGGCTGGCCAAAAGTTTACGTGGTGGCGCCTCATCATAAAGGATACCTAAATTGATCTGATTGTCTTCGTTGCCAAAAATAATATGCACACGCGCCTCGTTGCCATCGCGACCGGCGCGACCACTCATTTGGTTAAAATCTAATGCAGAAAATGGCAGATGGTAAAGAACTACATCGCGAACATCGGGAATATTAATACCCTCACCAAATGCCGATGTCGCAACAACACAACAAGCCTTACCATCGCGCAAGGCATGTTCGACAGCCCTTCGATCATCTGCTAGCATGCCAGCATGATAGTATACTATCTTATGAGCAAATTCATTATGAGCTTTGCGCAAAGTCTTACATAGCGCTATGCTTGTAGCCCTAGAATTAACATAGATAATTGTCTTGCTACCGTCTTTAAGAATTTCTGCAAGATAGCTATCGCGATCTGTAATGCCACGCTTGTCTATTAAAATCAGGTTTTCGCGACGCGCAGCGTCACAAATCATTGCGCTTAAACCAAGTTCTGCCCTGATAGTGTTTGCTGCCTGCGTGCTAACTGTAGCCGAAACTGCCAAACAAACAGCATCAGGAAATAACTCTCTGATTCGTCCGGCTTTGGCATATACTGGTCTAAATGCCTCACCAGAGTTCGCTATATGATGTGTCTCATCGAACACTATAAAGCCAACATTATTTAGACGAGCAAAATGCGAACTGTTAATGCTTAAGTACTCAGGTGTACATAAAAGCAAATTAATGTCACCTCTGGCAAAAGCGTCTAGTATTGTCAAG
>JAIRQA010000139.1 GCA_031256715.1 Coriobacteriales bacterium
ATTCCCCCGTAGGGGCGGATACCATCCGCCCGTCAGGTGTCTCCTCGCCCGTAGGGTCGGCATCCTGCCGCCCGTCAAGCGCCGCCCCGTCCGTAGGGGCGGATACCATCCGCCCGCCCACATCGGCAACGGACAGCTCGCCGGACATGAGGCGGGGTAAAAGGGTGTCGCGCAAACAGGATAATTGCCGAATTTCAAATAAACTGTCCCTTAACCGCTCAACTAAAGGACACAAAGCGTCAGAAAACTCTTGTATTGTTTCAATTGGTGGAATAGCGATTGGAAAATCAGCCAGTCCGTTGTCCCAAACAGCATATGGCATTGTAGAACCTTTTGAGGTACTTTGTGCGTAATCAATGGTGTTATCTTCATTGCACAGCAAGAGCGCATATTCAAGATACGCTCTTTTCTTTGGTCTCAAAATAAAACACGTTGTCCGAGTTATACCATCAAAAGGAGCAATTGCTACACGATGAAAGTAAACACGCATAGCACCGATGAGAATATCATTCTTTTCAAAGGTAATAAGACTACTCTGCGCTTCTTCATTTGGGCGAAAATCCGTGAGAGCAAGCGAGTTCATCGGTATAGCGTCAATCGGTACATAAGGCAATTCAAGACGTTCTCCAGCTTTGATAGGTTGCTTTATAGATTGCAGAATGTCACCCAAAGTGCCTTCCCGCCAGTCCTCTGGCATCACCCCGCCCCAAGGCTCGAAGTCCACGAGCCACGACTTGAAAATGGCCTGTGCCATCTGCTCTAAATGATAATTTAGAGGCTACTTGCGTGTCCCTCTATGAGGGATTGTCGCAATCATCGGATACTACGCCTGTGACGCTGGGAAACATTGCATCTTATGTCACCAAGAGGAGTAAGTTCGGCGATTTGCCTGTCAAACAGTATCTGTCCAATGAGAACCTACTCAAAGACAAGCGAGGTATTTCGGGCTACTCGCTTTGTTCTGATGACGAAGCGGTTATTGCTTTTGAACCAGGAGATACACTCATTGGCAATATTCGCCCATACTTTAAGAAGATTTTTCACTGTGATGAATATGGCGGATGTAATGCCGATGTATTGGTTCTGCGAGCAAAGGATTCTCTTTATCAAGAGCTGGTTTACTGTGCGTTGTCCCAAGATTGCTTTTTCGATTATGTTATGTCGGGAGCAACTGGAACAAAAATGCCTCGTGGAGACAAAACGCACATATTGCTGTATGAAATAGCAGTTCCCAATGAAAAGAAGCTTGCCGACTTCGTGAAGTTTTCTCAAGCTGCTATTGAAAAAGTCAGAGAAAACAAGCAAGAACAGGCGCGATTGCAGGAATTCCAACAGGCGATACTCTCCCGTCTTTCGGAGTTCCGTAGCCTCTAAATTATCATTTAGAACAGATGGCTTTTTTGCCGTCTGGCAAGACGCTGTGGACAGCGTCCCCTACGCCAATTTGCAGTTAGCTGCAACTGTTGGGGGAGTGGTTAGTGTCAAAGCTCATGTTGTCTATAGTAACCGAGCCAACATTGGAGCTTGTGTTGGATTAAGTGTTCGAGCCAACGCCGTAACTTGTGTTGTCTCTGGTGTCAGAGCGAATAATATATTGTGGCGATCCATTTATGGTGATAAACACACGCCCCAGATACTCGCCTATTAGCCCCAACATTATCATTAGCACGCCGCCAATAAAAAGTATCGCTGCCATGATGGATGACCAACCCATTTGAGTTTCCGGATCCAGTAATTTTTGGATGATAATCGCTAAGACTAGTATGAAACCTAAGACAGCAATAATGCCGCCTAAGAAAGTGGCAACGCGCAAAGGTTTAACAGAAAATGATGTGAAACCGTTTAGCCAAAGGCGCAATAATCCAGAAAACGAGTAACCGCTCTCGCCCTGAAGGCGCTCATGGTGCGAGATATCAACATTGGCCATGCGATTGGTGCAGCGAAAAATATAGCCATGAACATATGGATAAGGACTCTGTGTTTTAACAATCTCTTGTAAAAGCCATTTGCGACAGGCAAAAAAAGATGTCGAGGCAAGTCCTTTGGGTTTTCTTAGTAGCGACTCCATCATCCAACCGTTAACCTTGGTGCCAATACGCCTAAACCAGCTTTGGCGTATTTGTGGGTAGCGCGCAAATACTACATCTAAGTCGTCTGCAAGCAACTTATTTATGAGTAGAGGTATTCCATCCGCGGCGGTTTGACCATCATCGTCCATAGAGATGATAATATCGCCGCTTGCATGTGTGTATCCCGCCATCAAGGCGCCATGCTGCCCAAAGTTTCGCGCAAGCTCTATACCAATTATGCGACTGTCGCTTGCAGACATATTGCTAATGACAGAATAGACATTGTCTGGCGAGGCATCACTAACACAGATTATCTCGTAGTCGCTAATGCTAATTTGGGCAAAAATAGCGCGTATACTATCTATTACCGCCGAAATGGTACTTTCAGAACGGTAGCAGGGGATAACAACAGATAGTTTTGTTAAAGTATTCCTCATAGACATATATTATAACCTTTGGTAGTAAACTTCACATTTGGTGCTTAAGTTAAGTAGTTTTGTTGGCCGCACAATTATGCGCCCGCTAGGGCGCCCGCTAGGGCGCCCGTAAAGGCGAGCATCTCGACGACCATTCAAACAACCACCAGGCAGCATTTATGTTAGCCAATTATGATAACTGCCACTGTTGATTAGCTTTACCATGAAAGTCCCACGTTATAACCATGGCGCCATCTGCAGTAGAGCCACCGTTAACATCTAGGGCAAGTCCGCTGTTAGCAGAGTATATAAACCACGAGCCCTGCGAGCTCCCTGATAAAACTACCCACTTCTGGTTAAAGCCACCATTTGCAGGCCACTGGATGACACGTGCGCCTGGCGCCGAGCTACCTGCATTAACATCTAAGAGTAGCCCAGACTTAACGCATTTTATAGTGTAATATCCAGTGGCAGCATCATAGATGAAGTTAAATTTCTGATTATCACCACCATTTGCAGGCCAGATAATGGTTTGAGCACCCTGAGCTGTAGAACCACCTTTAATGTCAAAAAGTTTCCCGGAAGAAGCTGATTTAATGTTGCGAATGCCATCGCTAATTGTTGGCGAAATAGTGTTTATGTTAAAGCGCTCGTTATTATGCCCTTCTATTGGCCATAAAATTATACTTGCGCCATTTGCAGACGAGCCACCAGAGATATTAATACAGTAGTTAGAATTAAGTTTAGATACCAGCGTGTAAGTGCCGCCGCCTGCATTGCCATTGCTTAGCAAAGCCCATTTTTGGTTGTTGCCATTGTTGCCGCTCCACTGAATTACCTTTGCGCCCGCAAAGGCATTGCCTGCGGGAATGTCTAAGTAAAGGCCAGAATTGATGTTTTTTATAGCGTAATAGCCATCATTGTCGTATTCCATAACAAAGCGTTGGTTGGCACAGTAATTTGTCTGCCAAAGGTTAAGCTGGGTGCCACCATTTAAAGAGCGCGCTGGTACATCCAATGTTTTTGCGCTATTTAATGCACTGGTAAAAGTCACAAGCTTGCCGCTGAATGCTGGGTCGCTTACAACTTTTAATGTTCCTTTTGCATAGTAAACAAGATAGTTGGCGGTAACATCATTGTTGCTGCTATCAAATATCTTTGCGTTGCTTGCCACATTGGTGCTAGAGCCAACCTTTGTTTGCGACCCGGATACGTTAACAGATGCAATGTGGTGTCCGGCTAACAAGCTGCCACTACTTATGCTGTAAGCATTCGCGACCAAAGGGTTACCATCGTAAGTTTTCGTTGCGCTATTTGCTGTGATAGTGATTTGTGGAGGCAGCGCTTGCAAGGCTGCTCTGGCGTTTATAAGCCCATAACCAAATTTATCGTCACGTCCTGCGGGACCTAAGTCTGTGGCTGAATTGTAAATAATCTGCTGTGCTTGATCGGCGCTAAGACCTGGTGCCGCCGCAAAAAGCAAGGCGAAAACACCGGAGACAATTGGTGCGGCCATCGAAGTACCCGAGCTATCCTTAAATCCAGAATCGCTATTGTGCCAGGTGCTATAGATGTCGGTTCCAGGCGCGGAAATGTCTTTGTATTGATTATAGTCAGAGTACCAAGAGTGAGAGTTGTCGCTTTCTACGGCAACAACAGATGTTACCTCTGGCCAATCGCTTGGAATGCTATAGTCTGTATAAACAATTGGTCCAGACCCAGCTGGATTTGGTGGATTTCCATTGCCTCCCGCAGCCACAGTAACAATTCCCATATTCTTGGCGGCAGTAATCTTGCCATGCAGAACCTGGTCGTTGCTATTCTCGGCACCATAACCGCCAAGGCTCATGTTTATGACACGCAGGTTGGTCTCAACTTTTTTAGACATAAGATAATCCATGGCGTTGCTGCATCTGGCGGTGTTAGAGCCACCATTGTTGCTAAAAACTGCCACAGGCAAAATCTTGGCATTGTATGACGCTCCGGCTCCAAGTATACCGTTGCCAGCTCTTGCGGCTACAAGTCCGGCAACATGAGTGCCATGTCCATCGGCGTCGCCATTGTTTGGGCGCAGCCCATCATTAACTGCTGTCTGTAGAGGTTTTCTGTAAACGGCATCCCAAGCTAAGATGTTTCCCGCGCTATCGCGCGCGAGGTTTGGCTGAAGATCCTTATGTGTCAGGCGTACACCTGTGTCAAGTATCCCTACAGTCACAGCTTGTTCGGTGCGTTTAATGTCCCAGGCGCTAATTGCGTTGATGTTGTTTAGCCACCATTGACTGTTGTCTGTTACCTTGGGGTCATTTGGCGTATAAAGCGGATTTACGCTAAGTGGATTAAGTGCGCCTGCGTTGTCACTACCGTCGTTGCTACCGTCGTTGCTACCGTCGCTACTGTCGCTACCAAGATCAGCTTCGTCGCTACCAGCGCCACTACCACTTGCCGCATCAGCAGCGCTGTTGTCATTTGCTTCATTTTCCAGCAAGTGATAAACATAGTTAGGCTGCGCAAACTTTACATTAGGATCGTTGGCCGCGACCAGTAAAGCATCCTCTACAGTTACATCTTCCGGCAATGCAACAACTGCAATTTCCTCACCTAAATTTGTTGCCGAGAACACACTTACGCTAATATCATCGTTATCTAGCTTGCTAATATTAGATTTTGCTAGCAGTCGCCCTATTATGCTGTTTTTCATTTCAGACAGCGTTCTGCTCTTCTTAAAGATAACGATTATCTCGTCATTTTCGTAGGCGCTTGCATCATTGGGCTTTGCCGCGGCTATTCCTGCGCTAACAGCTTCATTTAATGTAGAGAAGGACTTTCCATCGTATAGTTTGTAATCCTTTGCTGTAAGCTGATCAGAATCTTCGGTACTTTCTGTATCTGCGGAAGTATCATCATTTTCTTCTGTTGATATAGCAGTTGCAGATTTAAAAGCAGACGCTGCAGGGTTTTTTACATCGCCATTTGTTTCAGAGTTAGCGTCTGCACCTGTCGCGGCCATCTCGCCTGCATCTGCGGGAATTGCTGTGTTTTCTGGTGCGGCATTAGAAGAAGCACTTGATGTGTTGCCTGATGCAGCTGAACTGTCGCCTGCGTAAGCATTGTCGTTGGCAAATGCTACTGTAGGCGTTAGCAGGCTAGCAATAAGCGCCAACGACAGGATAGCATGAACTAGCTTTTTAAGGTAAAGACGTTTTTGCATTTGTAACCCTTTTCTTTGTTTTTTGGATACTTGCTGGCTCTTATTGGTTTATTACTACTCCATCAAGGCAGGACTCTGCACTCTGTTCACTGGAGCCGCCGCCTAAGACAGATCCAGAAACATCTCCGTAGCCATAGCCGTAACCGCTACCTGCACTTGCCGCCGCCGCCTCAGCTGCCGCTTGAGCTTCTGCCGCTTGAGCCTCCTCAGCTGCCTTTGCCTCTGCTGCGGCCTTCTCTTCCTCTGCTTTTCTAATCTCTTCTGCCTCTTTGGCGTCAGCGGCCTTCTTTAACTCTTTTTCTGTCTCTAAGGTACTTATGGTTTTGCCATCGACACTATATTCTAAGTAGACAAACTCGCCACTGAGTTTAAGATGCGATTCTTTAATTCCGGTAAATGCCACGTCATGTAAGACCACAGTCTTGCCATTGCTAAGTCCTAGCTTAAGCTCATAAAGACCCTTTAACTGAGCGCTAGCTAGACCAGTGGCGGCATCTGAACTCGCCTCCAAACCTGTAGATGAACTTGCCTCTGAACTCGCATCCGAACCTGCAGATGAACTCGCCTCTGAACTGGTATCAGAAGCTGTAGATGAGCTCGCCTCTAAACTGGTATCTGAAGCTGTAGATGAACTCGCAACAGAATTTGACACCGCATTTTCGCTGTACTTAAGTAAGCAAAGTTCGCCATCTTGCCAACTTGAAGCAGCAGGAATAAGATTTTTGCCAAACTCGCCATCTGGCACAATGCGAACTTCCAGTGAAATGATTTCAAAACCAGTGTCATTAACAATGCTGGTTTCTGCTGTTGCGTTTTGACTTATGGCAACACAAAGCGCATTTTCGTTTGTAGTAACTGGATCGCTTTGCTGTGTGCGCTGAGTTTCAGAACAGCCAAAAAGCGATAGACACGTAACTAACAGTGAAAGTACAGCAACAATAGACCCAATAACAACCCTAAGTGAGGATCTCATAGTTAACCTCCAATATCCTTATATTTAGTCTGATAGTACAAAAAAGCTAGCAAAGCAAGCTGTTATATCATGTTGGTGAACATGATATAAAACAAGCAGGCAGTGCGAGCTTTCATTTGTTACGAAAGACTAGATTTTACCAGAATTAGACTATCTTCGTTTTGCACATAGACGTTATAGGAAAGATTTGTGCTTGTTGCGGTTGTTTGTGCTCCGGCAGTGGCATCATTTAAGGCGGTATCTATAAACGATGCAAAGATATTAGCACGGTAGGCATTGTCGCTTCCATTTGCGGTGTCGCTTAAAGTAAAAGCTTCAAATGCGGCCAAGAGATTATTTCCGTCGCTAACTGTCACAAGAATACGTGAATGGTCATTTAAGCTTCCATCGCCTAACAGCCTTTGATCTATATTTCCCGAAACAGTTATGAAGTCGTTGTCCTTCTCGACAAATAAAGAAGAGTTGTTATCCTGAAGATCTGTTGCGCTTGCCTTAGACAGTGCAACAGCATCTAGTGCATAAGTTGGCGATGGCGAATAGGGGGCATGTTCTGCCAGATAGTAAAGGTGGCGCTCGACGCGCTCGACAATTACGTAGTCTACGTCTAAGGTGGCAGTTAATGTTGCATCGTAGGGGATGATGTTCTTAAAAAACGCCGCGCTTGTTTGCTGTCCAAGAAAGGGGACTAGCGTGTTGCCAAAAGAATCGCGAAACATTAAAAGCTTGCCAGTGCCATTGCCTGAAGTTTGTGCCATGTCGTCGGCTGTTGTCATGTTGGCATTAGCAAAAGGAATATTGCTGCTGATTTTTGGGTAGTAATATTGCGTCTCTGCTGGTGTAAGTGTTGGGTATAGCATGCTCGCTAAGTCACCATTCTTGATTTGATGTTGTTCCCACGCGGCAGGTTCTTGTAGCTTTTTTATGCCAACTGCTGAACTTAGTGCATTGCTTACAGTAAGTGCGGTGCGATTGTTCCAGTGTGAGTCAGTTATTAAATACAAAATCGCATCGCTTGTATCATCTTGTATTTGCGTTTTTTCTTCTTGGAGCAGCTTGAAGAGATCGACATAATTTACACCATATTCTTGCAAATATGCTTTAAGGCGTTCGGCATTTGATGCTAAATTGCCTTGCAGGTAGTTAGAGGGCATGTATTCTGGATAAATGCTGTTTTTGTTGGGGGCAATAGTAAAGACAAATGTTGCATTGTTGTACTGAACGTAACCTTGCATTAAAAAGATATTGTGGGCAATGTTGCGCAGAGCAGCATCAGACATTGGCGTGCTATCATAATAGTCTGCTAGCGAGCCGCTAAAGAATAGCCAGCCATCTTTGCCAAGGATAACCTGATCTGTTGCCGAGGTGCCAAAGACAGTTGAGTGTAAGGCGGCATTGGCACTTACAGCTACATTTCTGCCGGCAAAGTGGTCATTAAACCAGGAGTCTATGCCCTTAAAGAAATCTAGATTGGGAAAGCCGTCGTCATTAAGCAGGCTGGGAAATTCAGCCAACGTGCGGTTTTCGCCGGTAGACTGTGTTGGGGCGAAGATTGTGCCTACAAATGGCAGCAAAAGCCCTGCGATGACTATGCTAACGAAAAGTAATTGGAGCTTTTTCATATGCTTTAACCTTCGTTTTCCTAGAATCTGAAATAAATAAATGGGTTGTAGCCACCGCTAGAAAGTGACAGAAAACAGAGGACTATCAACAAAAACGCGCCGGCGTAGCTTGCAACTTGCGCGCAGTTGTAGATGGCGGTTTTTTGCTTGCTCGCTTTCTGTTCTTGCACGATTTGTTCGCCTGCGTTTAGCCCGTGCGCGTGTTGCTCTTGCACGTTTTGTTCGCTTGCGTTTAGCCCGTGCGCGTGTTGCTCTTGCACGTTTTGTTCGCCTGCGTTTAGCCTGTGCGCGTGTTGCTCGTACACGTTTTGTTCGCCTGCGTTTAG
Organism: Coriobacteriales bacterium; assembly: GCA_031256715.1. Taxonomy (GTDB): domain Bacteria; phylum Actinomycetota; class Coriobacteriia; order Coriobacteriales; family UBA8131; genus JAIRQA01. Next base: position 8,612 of record JAIRQA010000139.1, read on the forward strand.
TTCATCTTCGTTTAGTTCGCGTGCTTTTTTGCGCAGCATTTGAGCAATGGGAGCTGCGGCAACTATTGCTAAAACAAAGATAATTACGCTTTCGGTGTTTAGCAAGCTAAATGTTAGTTGCCGGCAGATAAGCTCGAAGTGCCATCCTGTAAACATCTGCTGGAGCATAAATAGAGCTTGCGCGAAGCTATCTGCTCTAAAAAGAACAAAACCAATGCAAACAACCAGAAGCGCATAAATAGTACCAATGATGCGCGGTAGTTTTCTGATTGGCAAAAATTCCTCTAGCATCAAGAAAAAACCATGAAAAAGGCCCCAAACAACAAAGGTCCACGATGCGCCATGCCAAAGACCGCAAAGAAAGAAGACTATCAATTTGTTAAGTGAAGCTCGCACGCGACCATGTCTGTTGCCGCCTAATGGTATGTAAAGATATTCTTTAAACCATGTACTTAGCGAGATATGCCAACGTCTCCAGAAATCTTTAATGCTTCTAGAAACATATGGGTAGCGGAAGTTTTCCGGATAATCAAAACCAAACATTTTTGCTAACCCTAATGCCATGTCTGAATAGCCAGAGAAGTCAAAATAGATTTGCGCCAAATAGGCTAAAGCGCCTATCCAAGCAGTGGCAATATTTATTTCGCTTGCCGGCGCCGTGAAGACTGTGTCTACTGTTACAGCCATAACATTAGAAATAAGAACTTTCTTTGCCAAGCCAACAGAGAAGCGTCGTAAGCCTAAAGCTACATTTGACAGCTTTATTGTGCGCTCGTTTAGTTGCTTTTGTACATCATGGTATTTAATTATTGGACCGGCAATTAGTTGTGGGAAGAAGCTAATATACAAAAGCACACTAATTGCGCTGCGTTGTGGCTCGGTTTGTCCTCGGTAGACATCAATGACATAAGATATTGCCTGAAATGTGTAAAACGAGATGCCAATGGGAAGAGCGATATTGGCAAAAGGCAGCATAGATGCCGCCTCTGTGCCTATAAAAAACCCCATGCTCTGTGCGGCAAGGCCAGCGTATTTAAAGACTGCTAAAAAGCCAAGATTTATAATCAAGGCAAGAACTAAGACTGGCTTTTTGCCTGCGTTATTGCATACGCTCTGTATTTTAGTTGCGTAACCGCTTGTGCTTTGTTTCTTAGTTATGCTATTGTCAGCACCTTGTCTATTAGCTGTGCTATCGCCTACGATTTGTCTTCTGGTTGTATTGTTAAAAGCGCTTCCGGCAACAGTTTTAGTAGCATTTCTTTCTAAGACACCAACTGGCCTTCTTACGCAAAGACCAAAAATCCAGTTAAGGATGGCAGATGCCAACATTAGCAGGACATAGACAGGCTCGCCATAGGCGTAAAAAAGTAAGCTAGCGGCAATGAGCAGGACATTCTTTGCTCGTATCCATGGCAAAACTAAATGCCCAAGGAAAACCACCGGCAAGAAAACACAGAGGAATATTAATGACGAGAAATACATATTAGTGTGCTGGCAACCTAGTTCTTCTCTACATAATTATACTAATGAATATATGTAATTGGTGCTGTGCCATAGGTTATCATATAAAAGTTATATGCAGGTAACTCTTTTTGAGCATCGGGATCTATGACATAGGTCTGACCATTAATATAAACTTCCAGCCAACCGTGTCCCTGTGGTCCATTGCCAACAACATCGCCAAAGACAACATTGCAATTGGTGATACCATTGTATTGGTAAAGCATGTAAAGAAGTGACGCAAAGCGATAGCAGTTGCCGCCGCCATTGTTAATCATTTCGTTGGCGTAGTAGGGCACAAGATCATAACTGGGGCTGCTCATGTTGCTAATGTATCTGTGATTGGCAACTACGTAGTTAAAGCATTTGCGCATTAAGTCGCCATCGTAGCCTATGTGGTTGTCCATGATGTAGCGAAGCTTGTCATCTAGTTCTGGCAAGCCGCTCTCCCAGACTCTGTAGTCGCAGGCCTGAGCCCTAAAGCGCAAGGCATGTTGCGCATTGCTTGTGGTTACAACTGCTGCTCCGGAGCTGTCGCCGGCCGCGCTTAAATAAGGTCCGTAGGCAGCCTGAATCATTAGCCAGCCGTCGCCAGTAGGACGCAGTGCGAACTGTTGGTTGCTAGTGTTTTGAAAAGGCCAGATGATAAGTTTTGCGCCTTGTGCTGTAGATGCTCCGCTGATATCTAGGGAGTTTCGACTTTTTGCGGCAAGAATGCGATTTAGGTCGTTGCCTAAGCCACTAAAATGAAACTTCTGGTTGTCTGCGCCATTTGTTTTCCAAATCTGAACTGCTGTACCACTGGCAGTGGCATTTTTGGGGATGTCTAATGAGTTGCCATTTGGGGTTGTAAGCGTATAATAGCCCGTTAAAGTAATAGGATTGTTGATAAGTGCAAAAGCTTGTCCTTGCGAGCCATTTGGTGACTGCATGCTTAATGTGCCATTGCTGTAGTTAAGCGCAAGTCCACTGCCAACATTTACCAAAGTGTAACCGCCAAGTGTGGCTAGTACCCGCCAATGCATGTTGGCGTTTGTTGGTAGTGCTGGACCAAGCCCTGCTTGCACCAATACGCCGCCAGTATCTGTAAGATAACGCCCCGAATGAACCATGCGCAGGGCATATATTTGGCTATTGCCTGTGCCTGAGCCGCCTGTGCTGCCTGTGCCGGATCCGCCTGAGCCGCCTGTGCCTGAACCTGCGCCAGACCCGGAGCCACTTCCGGAACCACTTCCGGAACCACTTCCAGAGCCTGAGCCGCCTGTGCCAGAACCCGCGCCAGACCCGGAGCCACTTCCGCCTGTGCCTGCCGTAATTGGTAGTACCTCAAAACGTTGGTTGTTGCCACCTGTTCTATCCCAAATAATAAATGGTGTTCCATCGCTATAAGAGCCATAATTCATATCTAAGGCATGATTGCGATCTTTAGATGGCAACACAGAGATTATCGAGCCTGCCATGGTATCAGGTAGGGCATCTGACAAAATAGCCTTGGGAACAAAACGTTGAGATGCGTTAGAGCTTGCGCGATTAACGATAATGTTAGCGCCCAATTTAACGTTAGAAGAAGCTGCGTCTAGGGCCATTCCGGATTTTTTGGCAAGGATTCGCACAGTGCCATCGCCGTTGTCGGTAATCGACCACCTCTGATTATCCTCATTGTGCGCCGCCCACTGAATGACGGCAGTATTAGGCATCATCGACGCGCCATTAACATCTAGCGCAAGACCAGAGTTAAGCGAGTAGATGCTATGGTAGCCATCTGCTTGAAGCTCTATGCGAAATACCTGATTGGCATTGCCATTACCTGTCCACAAAAGTGCTTTGGCGCCATTTTGCACAGATGCGCCATTAATGTCTAAAACTAGGCTACTGTTCTGTTTTGATGCGAAGCTGTAATCGCCATTTGGCAATGAAGTTGACGACGGCGGCGCAGCAGCACGATCTGTTGGTATTAGCGTGAAGCGTTGGTTAGGATCATTTGTCTTGTTCCAGATGAGCAATTCTGCGCCATCTTTGTCTTGTGATCCCCTGATGTCTAGCGCCAACGAGCTTGATAATGCCGAGACTATGGTATAAGTGCCATCACTGTTTTTTTGCAATTGCCATAGCTGGTTAGCGTTGTTTGATGTTCTACCTGTCCACTGTATTACTGCTGCTCCGGCAGTGCCTCTAGCACCTGCCACATCTAAAACTTTGCCAGAATGAGATGCCTTAATTGTATAATAGCCATTTTGGTTGGATCTAATTACGAACTGCTGATTGCTGCTATTGTGTGCCGCCCAGAGTAAAGCAGCAGCACCATCACTTTTAGAGGCGCCGCGTATATCTACAACGCGGCTGTTAGAATTAGATGGCAATAGCATATAGGTACCATCTTGCAGTGGTGCGGCAACTGATGCTAGAGCTAGTGTGCTACCCTGATTATCTGCTTGCTCATCTGTTTGATCATCTGTTACCTCGCCCGATTTTCCATCTGCTTGTTCATCTGTTAATTCGCCATTTACATTTTTTTGGGTGTCTGTTAGAGCCTCGTTGTTTTCAGCGACTTCGTTGCCAGTGTTGTTGCCAGTGTTGTTGTTATTGTTACCGCTAGTGTTATTGCCGGTGTTGTCAGAGCTCTGGCTTTCTTGCGTGCCTGTACTGCCTGAATCCTGTTCTTCGCTTGTGCTTGTATTAGTGTTACTTGTGCTTTGATTTGCGTTTGAAGCAGTGTTACTTGTGCTTTGATTTGCGTTTTGCCCATTGTTATCTGTACCCTGATTCATACCCGGGTTAGCTACATTTGCGCTGTCGTTGCCCTGATTTGCGTTTGAACCTGTGTTGTTTGCCCCTTCAGTTCCGTTTGAATTACTATTGCTCGTAGCGCTGCCGTCTGTTGCGACGTTTGTGACATTTACTATTGCTTCTGCTGTTAAATTGGTTGAATAGTTTGTTTCGCTTGAAAATGCTGAATAGTTTGGATAGGCGAAGGCCTGAGGACAGGTGCCCAGAGCCATAAGTAGGCTAAGCACAATGACCAATGCGCGTCGCGATTTTTTAAACATCGTTCGTTCCTTTCGTAGTTAGTTTCATTGTGTCATCTAGATGCTGACACAAATAGGTTATTTATAATCAGGCTTTTACACAGCCTTTTAAGCAAATCAGTAAAACATTAGTGCTTTTTGGCACCCATTGCGCCTTTTAGTATCTATGTTTAAATGCAATCAGGATGCAACCAAGACTTTGTAATAGTACAGTTAGATGCAACCAAGTTAAGATACAACCACGTTAAGACAAAACCGTGTTAAGACAAAATCATGTTAAGACAAAACCGTGTTATGGCGCAATCAGGGCACAACCCAATTGGGATGTTTAAAATATGCTTGTCAGATGTGCCACAAACGTATCATAAACGCACTGTAAACGCACTATAAGCGCACTGCAAGCGCACTGCAAGCGCACTGTAAGCGCGGGATAAATGCATAGTAAATTATGCAAAAAGAAAGTGTCGCAACTAATCTAAGCGTCTTAGCGTCTTAGCGCCTTAGTGACAAATAGTGCCTATCAGCGTTAATTAATGACAATTAGCGAAAGTCCTAACAAGTCCTAACAAGTCCTAAATGTCTTAGTATGTTTATTATTACTAATAATGTATGCTAACCGTAAGCCCAATGTAGCAGTTTTCGTATAGTTTGCGTGCATCATCTAATTGCATGTTTACGCATCCATGTGAACCATTTTTTATATACTCACTGCCACCATAAACCGAGCGCCAGCGGTAAGCATCATGCAAACCATGCCCACGTGAAGTAAAGGGCATCCAGTAATCGCTCCAAACATTATAATCGCTTCCAACCAAATTTACATTGCGCGACATGCCCAAGACGCGAAATATGCCAGTGGGCGTATCAAAACCGCGCTTTCCCGTGACAATATCGCAATCTACCAAAGGAAAACCATCGCGAACAAAAAGCAGGCGCTGAGTTGTGATATTCACATCTACCCATGTGCCACTATAAGGACGAAAGTCAGTTGCTTCAAAGCGAAAACGTTGGGCATTAGCTCTGTTGTTAGTAATAACTACGCGAGCGCCCGAGGTGTCAGAGCCAGCAGCGATATAAGGACCATATGCAGCCTTTAGTATAAACCAGCCATCACCAGAAGGAAGAATGTAAAACTGTTGGTTTTTATTGGCGGTGAAGTTCCAAGTAATAGCTTCTGCACCGTCATTAGATGAGCCGCCACGAATATCTAACGACTTTTGATAGCGTGCGCCCTGAATGGTTATAGCACCGCCGCGAGTGTGAACGCTGAACTTCTGATTTTCTCCATCATGCTTGCTCCAGAGGTAAACAGCGCTGCCATTATTTGCACCATTTTGGGCAAAATCTAAACGCATATTATTGGGCGTGTTCAAGCGGTAATAGCCATCGTAAGTAATAAATGTCTCACTTAAACGAAATATTTGCGCGCTTTTCGCCCAAGCCCAAGCATTGTTTGGAGTGCCATTACTACCCAAATTATTTGCTGCTGCCGGAAGATTAACGCTAGCAAGTGCGTTTCCGTTTGTGCTAAGCATTTTATTGCTGGCAATGTTGATAAAAACATAGCCGCCAGGGGCTGCTTGCGCTGTCCAGAGTTGCGAATTATTTGTTGGAACAGCAGGTCCTATGCCTGTTTGAACGATATGACCGTTTTCGTCGCCAATGTAGCGCCCAGAGTGTGCGGCACGTATGCCGTAAACTTTGTTGCCAACATCAATAATCTCAAACTTTTGGTTGTGGCCACCGGTACTACCATAAAGGATGGCAGCCGCACCACTATTATAAGAGTTAGCCGTAACGTCAACACGTAGACCACTGTTGCCTGCGGGGATGATGTTGACCATGCCAGATGTATAAGATGCAGGTAAGCCATAAGTATCGGCAGCAGTAAAGCTAAATCTTTGTGCAGGCTCGCCGGAGTTTGGCACTGCCAATACAGAGGCTGTTCCGGCAGTGGAACATGTCATAGCAAGCCCAGCTGACTTCGAGAGTATTTGCACTGTGCCATCGCCATTGCTCTTTAGTGCCCAGCGCTGGTTATCGCCATTGGTGCTGCTCCACTGAATAATTGGTGTGCCGGCAACGCGGTTAGACTTGTTTACATCTAAATAGCGTGCGCTATGCAGTGGTCTAATAGAGTAGTAGCCGTCTGCATCACGCATAATGACAAACATCTGATTGGGCGCGCTATTATGATGCCATGCTAGCAAGCTAGCACCATCAGACAAAGACATAGCTTGAATATCCAAGTTAGTGCCGCTTGCTGCACCGATAGAATAAACGCCATTTGCAATGCTGTAGTCTGATGTTGGCATAGCAGAACTATATGGGTCTATTAGATAAAAGCGCTGGTTAGCAGCATTATTTCGCTTCCAGATGAGCGCTTGCATGCCATCTATGTCTAAGCCGCCTTGAATATCTAAAGCCAACTCTGTGTCATTGGTAGAAAGCGCAGAGATAAAGCTTACAGTGCCATCCTCGGCATTTTTAACTATTTTCCAGAGTTGATTAGGTGCTCCTTGGCTGTGTTTTTCCCACTGCACAAGCTTTGTTCCCGGAGTTTTTCTGCTTCCGGAAACATCTATAACTTTGCCGGAATGGGCCGCCTTAATGGTGTAATAACCTTGTGCGTTTGGCTCTAAGACAAAGTATTGATTTTTGTACATGTTAGATTGCCAAATCAGAACAGAGGCACCATTGCTTGCAGACGCTGCCGCGATATCTAACACGCGGTTTTGCGAGATGGCAGGCATGATGATGTAAGTTCCTGCAGTGATAGGCGCATTAACATTGCTTAGAGTGTTTAGGGCTGTATCGCTAGGAGCGGCATCCTTGTTATTGCTTTCGCCGCTATTAGCAGTGTCGCTTTTTTGGTTGCCGGCAGCTTTGTTACCGTCTTTAATCTTGCTGCCACCGTCACTGTTGCCGTTGACTACATCTGTATTTTTGTTATCGCTACTGACTTGACCATTGTTGCTTGCGGCGTCATTGTTACTTTTGCTGCCGTCTGCGCCCGTGGTATCGCCGCTTGTGCCGCCTGTGCTCGTGTCATCGCCAGAGCCTGTGCCGCCTGTGCTCGCGCCATCGCCAGAGCTTGCGCCGCTTGCGCCCGCGCCATCACCAGAGCCTGTGCCGTCTGCGCCCGTGGTATCGCCGCTTGCGCCGTCTGCGCCAACTTCCTTACCGCTACCATTGTTTGAACCATTTTGCTTATCTGCTGTAGTGACACTACCCGTATCGTCTGCTTCTGTACCGCTACTATTATCTGCTTCAGCGGTAATACTTGTATCTACTGCGGCAACAGTTGTATCGCCTGAGTTGTTGTTAATCGTTGTTGCTAGGGCGACCTGCGGCAGGCCAGAGAAAATAAGGGTAGCACAAAGTGCACTGGGCAAAAAATTTTTAAGCAATGACATAATAGTTCCTTTTTGTACTTAGTCCACAAAAATATGGCGCCAGAAAAAGCAAAAATTGCCACCGAAGAGTCAATAAAAAAAGCAAATGCAAATCTGAGCCAAAATTTATACTTATCTAAATTGTAATGCAAATTATTTTGCGATGTTTGTGTAATTGCCAATAAAGTGGCTAGCAAGATGTAACGTAGTTGTTTGTAGTTCAGGCCATGACAATTTTTCTGTTCGCATGGTAGGGCATTAAGCCATATAAGATGGCATGGTGCAATTTTTAGAACTCAC
>JAIRQA010000037.1 GCA_031256715.1 Coriobacteriales bacterium
ACAACTGAAGCTGCCATAGAGATTGAGGTAAGGGCGGATGCCGATACCGTCTGGCTCAATCGTCAGCAAATGGCTGATTTGTTCGGTCGCGACGTGAAAACCATAGGCAAGCACATCAACAATGCTCACAAGGAGGAATTGGCAGACTTTGTGGTTGTCGCAAAATTTGCGACAACCACTCAACATGGTGCGATGTCGGAGAAAACACAAACTCATCAAGTAGAGCATTACAATCTCGATATGATTCTATCTGTAGGATATCGTGTCAGGTCACCGGAGGGAATCCGCTTCAGACAATGGGCTAATACAGTGCTCAAACAGTATATTCTTGAAGGCGCAGCTATCAATCAGCATCGGCTCGCGCAAATGGAAAAGGCGATTAACGTCCTGTTGCGGGAATATACCAGAGCTTTGGTGATAAGGAGCTTTATCCTAGCACATAGGAGAAAGCAGCAAACCTGCTTTATCTTATAGTCAAAGACCATTCCTTTACCGATGGCAACAAACGCATTGCAGCAGCCCTATTCGTATATTTCCTTGATAAGTGCGGCATGTTAAGGGCATCTGATGGAACGATGCTTGTAGGCAACAACGCGCTGGCGGCGATTACTCTTATGATAGCGCTCTCAAAGCCGAAGGAAAAAGACGTAATGTGTCTATAAGTTATGAATATGTTGGATTCTAAACAGTAAGTAATTCTTCCTAGCAAAGATATGTTCTCTAACGAGCTATCTGTTGCGGATGTTTACGGGCGGGCGAATTACTGCAACACGCCTTCAAGTTTTAATAGGGCGATTTTCTTGTTTATGCCCCCAGCGTAACCGGTTAGCGAGCCATTTGCACCTATCACGCGATGACAAGGAATAATGATAGAAATGGGATTGTGTCCTACTGCACCACCTACTGCCTGGGCAGAAAAGCGCTTGATATTACGTCTATTTGCTAGCTTGCTAGCAATAGCGCCATATGTGCTTGTCTTTGCGTACTCTATTTGCAAAAGCTCGGTCCAAACCTCTTGCCTGAACTTCGAGCCGATGCTATTTAGAGGCTCCAGTTTGCCAGGAAATGGATCACTAGAACCAGCAAAATAATCTGACAGCCATTGCTTTAGCTGTGTAAGCACAATATTTGTTGGCTCTTTTTGCCATTGAGTTTTATTAGCAATGAAGTATTTCTGGCCGTCAAACCAAAGCCCAACAAGAGCGTCATTGCTTGCGGCAGCAGTGATTGATCCTAGTGGACTTTCATAGTTGTTATAAAATATGGCATTGTCTGGCATCATTTTCACCTCTCATTATTGGTTTGTGTCACACTGCGCTTTTGCTGCTTTTGCCGCTTTTGCTGTCGCTACTGTTACCGCTGCTGTCGTCGCTTGGCTCGCGTTCTCGCGTCCGCATCTGTGCCCGCGCACGCTTGCGAACTCGTTTTCGCTGGGAATAGTTTTTCTCAACATATTTTTGCTTAGTCATTCTAGGGAATGCCAAAGGTCGAGCGTTGCATAAGAGCGCCATGGCATCCAAGCACGAGAAAGCTCGATAATTAGCTTGGGATTTTTTGCCACCTCTTGGGCAATTCTTCCTTTTGCAGCCAGTGCTTCAAGAGCTTTTTTAACTCCGTAGTCTGTGTGTGGAAAAGCATCCGAGAATCCCAAAGCTCTAAGGGCAACATATTGCACAGTCCAAGGACCAAATCCTGGCAGTTCGCTAAGCTTCTGCATTTCTTCGTGAACATTGCAGCTTAGGCTTAAGGTCAGGCTGCCATCTTGTAAAGCATGTGCCAGTGCGCAGATGCATTTGCAACGATTGCCTGTTATTCCCAAAGGACCTAAAGTATCAGCTACGGGCTCGGGGATAGATGCTATTATGCTAGCACTTGGAAAGATTATATTTAGCTCGGAAAAAGGAGTTTTTATGGGGCTTCCTAGTGCTGACGCCATCCTGCCAGCCAAAGTCTGCGCCGCCTTTACAGTAATTTGTTGTCCAAGTATTGCGCGAACAGCCATTTCGAATGCATCGAAGCAGCCAGGGACGCGTATCCCATTAATGTGCAGCCCAGGCTCAAGAGCTTCAAAGTCTGCTAAGCCATTGGTAATAGCAGTTGGGCTGGCGTTAAGGTCAAAAAGGAAGCGTACTCGCGCTAATACGCGTTCTAAAACCGGCAGCAACGACTCCGAGATTGTCACAGCTAATGCCTGCTTATCATCGCGATGCCTGATTACAATCCAGCCTTTAGCATTTTCTATGCAGACAGTGCGTAAATATGCGTTGTCGCACACCGCCTCGACACCGGCAATAGTGCGCCCAGCCAAGAAACTTAGCAGCTGTTGCCAATTAAAGGGTGGTCGATAGCCCAGCAATAAGGTAATGCCATGTTCGTCAAGTAATTGTTTACGTGATTTTGCACTAGATTGCACATCTTGCTGGCTGTTCGGCTTAACGTTAGAATGCAAATCTGACTTAACGTTAGAATGCAGGTCAAACTTAACGTTAGAGCACAAGTCTGATTTAACGTTAGAATGCAAGCCAGACTGCGTGTCACTGTTCTGTTTTCGAAAATCACGTGGACTTAGCTTGTAGTGCTTGGTAAAGAGTTCTGTCATACGCCTCGCACTTCCAAAGCCAGCAGACTTAGCAACATGGCCGATGGGTAGCTCTGTGTCTGTGAGCAGGCTTTTTGCTAATAGCAGACGCCTTGTTTGCAGGTATTGGACAGGCGAGACACCATACTCGTCTTCAAAAACACGACGCAAATGCCTCTCGCTTACATTAAGAAGTCTGGCAAGGCAGGCAACACTAGTATGAGAACTGCCTCGTTCCTCTATGAGCAATGTGGCACGTCCTAAGATTCTGGAGCGGGCATCGATAGGTGCCAAGCCAGGCGCCAGTTCTGGCCGGCACTTAAGACAGGGTCTGAACCCATGGGCTTCTGCTGACGCAGCGTTGCTAAAAAAGCGACAGTTGTCAGCTTTGGGTGTGCGCGTGCGACAGATTGGTCGACAGTAGATTCCTGTTGATGTCACGCCAACAAAGAAGCGTCCATCAAAACGGCTATCGTGCGAGCAGAGTGCTTTGTAAAAACTAATATGCTCGTAGGCAAGTGTGTCTAAGTTACTTGCGTTATCGGTTTCATTCGTGCATTTTATGGTTTTCGGGCTACTTGATGACACGGTTTCTTTTTGCACAATCCCTCCAGGAGTCTAACCATTGTTAAGTGATTGATATTTTGGTAACTGCAAAAATAATAAACCTTTAAGAAAAGAATATGCGCGGCAATCGGTCATAACATTTAAGCTTACTCTAATTATTAACGTGCACTATTTCTTTTTTTGTGTTTGCGTAACTCAAGTAAGTGCCTGATGGCATAAAGTGGTTTGTAGAAAATTATCTTAGGCCCGCTATAACGCATAACATCAGTTATTTTTGTTCGCATACTATTGCGATAGCAATGTATCTTACAGAATTGACAAAATGTACGAGTTTCTACAACCGGACAACGAGCTAGTCTTTCTATGGCGTAGTCGCGCAAATCTTGACAGTCCTTACAAAGCGATTGTGTGTTGCAAATGTTTTCGCGCCCGCAACTACGCTCGCTTTTGTGCTCGTCATTGTGTTTGTTTCCCTTGCAATAAAGGCGAATCATCAGATCTATAGCCTGCTGTTCTTGCACAAGGCTCTTTGATGCCTTCTTAACGCTTGCTGCGTTTGTAGTGCTATTTGCGCCATTAGCGTTGTTCATTTTGTTCCTTTTGCAAACTGTGCTCGCATTGCCTTAAGCTTTGCCAATTTCTGCAAGAGCCTGCTCAAGCTCTTCTTTTACAATGGGGTCATCCTCAATTTTAGCACGTTGCTCTAAGAGGTCAATTGCAGTCTTAACTACTGTTGCCTCAGAAGCCAAGTCAGAAGCCAAGTCAGAAGCCAAGCCAGAAGCCAACCCGGCAGCAAGCTCAGAAGTCGCCTCAGAAGCCAACTCGGCAGCAAGCTCAGAAGTCGTCTCAGAAGCTATCTCGCAAGCCAACCCAGAAGTCAAGCCCGATGATGCATGGGCGCCTAAGTGGGCGCCTAAGTGGGCACCTAAGTGGGCGCCAGAGTTGTAGCAAGCAGTTTTTTTCTCGACATGATTATATTTACCAATCTGACCAATTGCCCATGCCACGTGAGCTCGCACCAAAGGACTGGGGTTGTTTAGTTCCTGTGCGAGGTCGGGCAAGTAGCGACTTTCGTGGCTATTGCCAATGGCGATTGCGGCGTTGCGGCGAAAGAAATCTTTGTCTTTGATGTAGTTATACATTACGGGACGCACGTACTGGTCGTAATACTCTGGCTCTAAATGCAGCAGTTTCTCTAATGCTAGCTTGCTAGTAAGTAACTCTAATAGCGCATTTTCGGGCAGCTTGTCATTGTTCTTTAGAGCAAGCTGATTGCGCGGGCACGCCTCTTGGCAAGCATCACAACCATGAATGCGCTGCTCGGCGGCGACACGAATGTCATGGGGAATATAGCTTGCGTGAGGCATCCAGGCATTAAAGGCCAGGCAGCGCCATGGATTAATGCGATATGGCTCATAAAGGGCACCAGTTGGGCAGGCATCTATACAGCGCTTACAATTGTCGGGACAGCCATGTAAATCACAGGGACTGTCGTATTCTAACTCTGAATCTACAAGCAAAGAAGTTATAACAATGAACGAACCAATTCCAGGAGCATTTGCGAAAGTGTTTTTGCCAAAGAAAGTCAGCCCGGCGCGATAACTTGCCCAACGCTGTGGCAGCCATGGAGCGTCCTCTGATTTTATACCTTGCTTTGTAAGGTAGTCGCGCAAAAGCTCTAGGCGAGCGCCATTAATGTTTGTGGACGGCGCAAGATAGCTGCGACTTTGGTAAATGCGCCCAAGCATCTGATTTAGTTTATTTGGAAAATGTACGCAAGCATAATTGTATACTAGCACAATTATCGATTTCGCCCATGGCGCCTGCGACTTTGGACGCGCCCATTGCAAGGGATCGCGTGCGCTGCTTCGCCACCAATCGTAGTCTTTGTTGGTTTGCTGCATGTAACCTAAAAATTCGTTAAAGTCTTCTGCCGTAGTTACGCCAACACGACTGTAGCCAATCTCTAGGGCATAGTTTTTTATGTGTTTGGTGAGAAGATCGCGCGCCATTTGCGTCTGTGGCGGCAAAGCCGTCTTTGTAGCATGAGTTAC
>JAIRQA010000112.1 GCA_031256715.1 Coriobacteriales bacterium
TCTCGGGGAATAGGGGGAATCAACAGAAGAGATGATCGTAGAAATTGCAAGCAGAAAGGTTTCAGTCCCCTCTCGGGGAATAGGGGGAATCAACCTGTAGCCAAGAGGCACAAATAATAGCTGCTGCTCGTTTCAGTCCCCTCTCGGGGAATAGGGGGAATCAACTAAAAAAATGCGAAGAGGAGATCGCCTCGCTGAAGTTTCAGTCCCCTCTCGGGGAATAGGGGGAATCAACGGTTAGTTGTGGTAGATCCGAACAAATGTTCGCATCCGAAGTTTCTGTCCCCTATCGGGGACTATGGGGAATCAACTGTGGTAGAGCCGAACAAATGTTCGCATCCGAAAGTTTCAGTCCCCTCTCGGGGAATAGGGGGAATCAACGGCAGTCGCTGGGCGATACTCCCGCCCAACGAGCAAGTTTCAGTCCCCTCTCGGGGAATAGGGGGAATCAACTCAAGGTCAATGTCTTGTTGGTATCGAGATCGAAGTTTCAGTCCCCTCTCGGGGAATAGGGGGAATCAACACAAACGTAGAACTGGACGGCGCTTCGTGCCGTGTTTCAGTCCCCTCTCGGGGAATAGGGGGAATCAACGATAGACGCCATAGTTAAAGTCGGAGTTGTTAAGCGTTTCAGTCCCCTCTCGGGGAATAGGGGGAATCAACGCGGATTAATGATTCACACGAGGATCGCAACATGTTTCAGTCCCCTCTCGGGGAATAGGGGGAATCAACAGGACTCCTCGCGTCCTAATTTACAAAACAAAAAACTGTTTCAGTCCCCTCTCGGGGAATAGGGGGAATCAACGGGTTTAATGCGTATAATTTATCTAATGTTATCAGTTTCAGTCCCCTCTCGGGGAATAGGGGGAATCAACTGGACTACCGCCCAATCTAGCAATCTTAATGCGTGTTTCAGTCCCCTCTCGGGGAATAGGGGGAATCAACAGGAACTGGAACAGCAAGTTGCATCCCTTACGAGGGTTTCAGTCCCCTCTCGGGGAATAGGGGGAATCAACCTTTGTAAATTCCTCGCTGACCGGCGAAGGGACAGTTTCAGTCCCCTCTCGGGGAATAGGGGGAATCAACCGCAAGGCGAAAGGAGGGAACATGCGTGGTAACAAAGGTTTCAGTCCCCTCTCGGGGAATAGGGGGAATCAACCGTATTTACATTTGATCAGAATTGTGGTATGGCACTGTTTGCACAAACACCGCAATCTGTATGTAATGATTGTTCATAAAACTAGATTACCACATTGTCTTCCGGGATGCTGCTAACATATTCTCCAAAAACCGTTAGCTCGCAATTACCGGCAATTTTGTAAATTCGTATGCGATCGTTAGCATCGAAAAATGTAGGACTTGCCATTATGTCTTTAATGGCATTGGTTAAATTTCTTATCTGTTCTTTTTTTAGATAAGCTTCAAAAATAGAATACTGAATCCTATCACTAAAACCATTTAGCACTTTAATAATCTTGCGGTATTTTTTGGCATCAGAAATGTCAAAGAGCACAGTAACGTAAAAGCGGTCATCTGCAGGTGAAGAGCCGTTTTGTTTGCTTATGCTAACTTCATGAATCTGTAGATTGCCTTGTGTCAAAGGGCGCCACCAAGACTTTGATAACTAAATGGCCTGTAGATACTTGCATCGCCCTTTTCTATTGCCTCTACAAGCAATAACAATTTTTTGTGCAATGCCACCTGAAAGCCGTATCGCTTCTTATCCTCAACATTTAAAAAATAGGACTCGTTTTTTGCTAAAACCTCGCTTAGTTTATCGTTAACAAGTTTCATTGTTGATCTTTGCATATAAATTGCCCCTGCATCATTAGGATAAAAACCATTGGCATCTATCATGCCATCATTAACAAGTCTTAGCATGGTTCTGTCTACAATAAAAGAACGCCATTCCTCAATTAAATCTGATGCCAGCGCAGCGTGCCCAAGCTTTAGCTTGTGCAAGAAAGCAAATTTAGGGTCGAGCCCTACTGTTTGTATGGCGCCAATAATATTGCGGTATAAACTAGAGTAACCATAACTAAGAAGTGAATTAAATGGGTCAAGCGGGGGACGAGCACTTCTGCCTCTGAAGACAAAGTCTTCTACGCGTATCAACTTAGGCAAACACTGAAAATAGTTTTTGGCGGCGTTGCCCTCAAATCCCATTACTTCGTCAACGGTACTTGCTGTTTGAAGGTAGTGCAGCGAATGTCGCATCCCCGCTATTTCCTCATCAGAGAATTCATAAATTTTTGGCATAGATCTAAGCAACGCTATGCTATTCTCAATTTTCGCTTTAATAATTGCTTTTGACCACGTTAAACAGAATTGCAGATTATCTGTCATGTAAACCTGCTTTTTTTGACGCACTGGGTCTTCTTCCATAGACGAAGATATATGGCCAAAATAGTGCCCGTCATTTGAGTAGAGCAGTATGGGTATGTTTTTCTCTATACAACTACGTATTAATTGTGTAGAGATTTGCGCCATGCCATATACAGAGATACCCTCGACATCTGCAAAGGGCAGATCCCTGACAGTCTCGCCGGTTGTCGCGTCTTTAACTTTTAGCCTGCCGGCGCTATATCCGAGCTTTACGTTATTCTCAATCACAAATAATTGCATCTTTTGCCTGAACTTTCTAATATAGAAACTTACTTTCTAGCATGCAAACTTACTTTATTTTATAAGCATGTGACTTACAGTTGCTTTTCTTCGCAGATTTTGCTTTGCACTCACGCTGGCATGACTTCTTAAGTTGCTTTGCACCCACGCCGGCACGACTTCTTAAATCGCTTTGCACTCACGCCGGCATGACTCCTTAAGTTGCTTTGCACTCACGCCGGCATGACTCCTTAAATCGTTTTGCAAACCAAAGATATTTATATCACCGCAAGAATTTTCTTGCTGATGCGCTCGTACATACCGGGTTTAACCTCGTTAAGCTCAAAAAGAATCTGAAGAATTTCGCTTAACTTGGCTCCTCCCTTATGCTCAAGCGTTGCTTTGGCTATACTGGTAATCTCGTGCGCAAGCAGATTACGAGCGTTTTCTTCGAACCCACGAACGAACCAAACCTGTTTTGTATATTGTGGACAATACTCACTAATTAACTCTGCGAGCTGTAGGTTGTAAACAAATGGCTCAGGTGAATTCGTTTTGTTTAGATATCCTTTTAGAACTTTGCTCAGCTGTTCATTAGCTTCTACTTTAGCACGATCTATCTTGCGTGTTATTATGCCATTCTCGCTAACAAGCCATTTGGCATCCGGCAGTGCTAGACGTAAGATAGCAAAAAAGGTTTCGCTGATTGCAGGGGTTAGTGCCCGCACAAAATCTCCCCATTGCTCATTAGCCAAACGAACTTCTAACGTCCAGAGATATTCGGCTATGCGCTTACCAGACTGAAAAGCAAGATCGGTTCCACCAAAAGCAGATGCTGCGATATTTTGATTTAATGCTAAGCGTGCAGCTGCGCCATTAATTAAAGAAATAGCTTCATCATTTTGTACCTGCATCTGCCTGGCAAGTCTTTCTGCACCAGCATAGTCGTAATCTGATACCAACGCTATAACATTTTCGCGCAGTATTAAATCGGCGAAATTAACCGAGTTAACCTCTATGCAGCGATTTTGCGCATTTGCTTCATTGTCTGGATTGCACTCCCAAAGCAATTCTAGGTCATAGCTATCTGGGTTTTCGCGATCGTCTTTTTTGTTTATATCTTTTCTGGGAGTAGAAACCTGAAGTGCTGTAAAACGCCAGTGTCCAAAAGCGTCAATGGCAACTAAGGCTTGTTGCATGGCTGGGGTTCCGGAAGTTGTATTTAGCAATATTTGCGCTTCCGGATTATCGTCGCTAAAGCCTGATAACAGCTGCGAGAACTCCTGTATATAAATATCGTAAAGGTGCACATCCTCTACATTAGAAAATATCAATTGCACGTCTGGAGAGTTCTGCCCTGTTTGTGCTACAACTTTCTTAATTGCACTGGTGTAGCGCGCGTCGTCTTGTTCGTAGGCGGTAACTTTTGGTGACAAAAACAACACGATCTTATCTGGTTGATAATGGCGAACGATATGCAGCATAGGTCCGTCGCCTAAAGCCGTAATAGGATCTGCTGTTCCAATGGGTGAAAAGAGAATTTTCGTGTTTGGCATATGAATCATCTTCTTTCTTTTTACTGTTTTGACTATTTTGGTAGTATTCCCCAACGCTTAAATACCGGCAACAATTCTTTTTCTAGTTGTTGTACATCTTTATAAGTTGCCTTCTTGGCTGTAGCTTTTTTCTCTTTTCCAGACTTGTCTTTTATGTCTGACCATGAAAAATAGGCTTCTATAGCTTGCTTGCGAAGAAAATGCGTGTTATTGCCCGCCACTTTTGTTAGTTTCGCACGCTCACCGGCAGACACGTCTCCATCTAACACCACAAATACTTCAGAATACGCCTCTTTTAACACCTCATAAGCATCTATTGCGTTGCTGCAACCCCCGCAGGGAAACACAAGTGTCTTAGATTTATACTGCTTTAATATTAATTTTATATAGTCAACATCAGATGGCCCTTCTACAAGGATAGCGGTATCCTTAACAGCAGGCAACACTTTTGATTGCTTGGCTTGCTTATCTTGTTTATCTTGTTTGCCTTGTTTGGCTTGCTTATCTTGTTTGTCTTGTTTGTCTTGCTTGGGTGCTTTAACCGTTGCTGCATTAAACGCATTAGCTAATGGCAACATGAGAGAAGACTTTGGCACTTCTTTACAGCGGTTAGGTTGGTTTGGTCTAGCATCAAGGTTAGAGTCAATTAAATCTGCTATAGTCGGCTCTTCGGTGCGCTTGTTTTCTGCTCTGGTTTCCTTTTGAACCTCGATGGCGGTAACGTTATTAAACAATTGACTAACCGCATAGACGCAAGATGTTAATGCAGAGGTGCCGCTTGTTGCGTTTAAGAAAACCTTGACACCTTGGCCTTGGTATTTCTTAAGGCTTTTAATTAATGTTTTTAGAATGACGTTTTGGCAGTCTGCATATGATGCCGGGTTAATTGTGCGAAAACTGCGAAGCTCTAAGTCGCCAGCACTTAGAGGTCTGACGCTATTAAGCGCTTTTAGGTAATCTTTTTGCTTGTATTTTGTTGCGCCGGTATCTAAAAGAATAACTTGCTGTATAGGATAATGCCTGTAGATGTGTAGCATACTGGCGTCACGATTGTTTTGTATTGGGTCTGCTACTCCTAGTTGCGAAATTAAAATATTCATTACTGTCTCCCTTCCACCGCTTCACAGCGGCACAAATTCGTTTTAAAGTTAGCCTATTCTTACTTCCGGCTCCTTTAATTGTTCTTTTCTTGTAGTAATTCCTTAAGCTGATTGATGACTTTGTCCCACGTTTTGTACTTCTGAAAATTACCAAACCAGATATGTGCGCCATGAAACTCTGATGCGCCGCGTGACTGTCTGTCGTCGATTAGAATATCGCCGCGAAGCATGTCTTTATGGTGCGCAAAAATCACTTTTTTGTAATAAGGGTTGTCTATGCCCTTGCCAAGGTGTCTCTCTAGCCAATCTAGCTTATCGTTTAAAGCGCTTTCGTTGTTCCAAGGGGCGGCAGAAAGAATATAGGCATTAAAATGCTCGGCAACCCAATGCGCTGCCTCTAGTGCTCCTGCTATTGGCGGCATTTCTTTAAATAGTCCAGGCATTTCATCATAGCGACCATCGTAAGACTCCTTATATTCCGGATGTTGTTTAAGAAATTGTTCCTTGCCAGCATTAAAGTCTGCTAGCACGCCATCCATGTCTAAATAGACTATTGGCTTATCTGGTATAACCCATTTATCTGTTATCTTAGACCTCTCATTTTCTTTCGGGTCTAAGAACTCTGGCGGACATTCTACAAGTTCCGGATAGTTTTTGTCTGCCCAAACAATTAGGGAATAGTTACTGTCTGGATAGTGGCAGGCTATTGCCGCACATTTATTTACATAGCTTGCAACAACCGAAGCCTTAAACCAATTTGCTGCTCCAGAACTTAACTGCAAAACTGCATCGCGGGGAATTTCTGGAACACTTATATTTTTACTATCGTCTTTTAGATCTTTAGGCAGCACAATACTCTGAGATTTATTTACAAGAGTACAGAGTTTAAAGACTCGCCTGTCAAGATGACAGCCAACAAATTGCGGCTCCTCAAAAAATTCCCTGTTGCCCTTACTTGTTATTTGCAATGGCTCTATTGTAACTAGGCCAACATCTCCTGTTGCAATGGCAATCTTTTGCCTGCTAGTCATATTCTTTGCCACGTTTACTGTGCTTGTTGTGCTTGCTGTGCCCTTTGCCGCGCTTTCTGCCGCCTTTACTTCGTTTGCCGCGTTTGCCGCGCTATCTGCCGCCTTTACCTCGTTTGCCGCGTTTGCCGTGCTCTTTGCCACCTCTGCTGCCAAGAAAACATAGTTTTCTGTAGTATCATAAACAGTCATGTTATCGCGTTGCTGCGGGTTATGTTTGCTGGGTGGGGGTGGGTTCTTTAGCAGACCAAGCGTGTCATTACTTTCTAGCATTTGGCGTATCTTCTGATAAACTGCCTTAAGCATAGGACGATCTGGTATTTCTTTTCTTTCTTCGCGGTCTAGGTGATGAATGCTCCCCTGCAAAATTCCTCGCTCTTTACCTTGCACTGGTTCACTGTCGCAAGCATCATTATAGCAACTCTGAATTTCAGCTATTATCGTTGCTCCCAGCTTTTTAAAAAAGCACCTCCATTCGCTTAAGCTCTCTTGGTCGCCATAAAGTATCATTGCATGAGTAACACCGGAAAGCATGTTAAGGTCTGCCTCTGCAGGTTTACCACCAATGTCAACTATCATTAGAGGCTTAGCGTAATTGCTTATGGCAGCCTTAATGTATTCGCGATGCTTAGAAGTATACTCTCCCTTTTTCCTAATTTTGGCTACTAGCTTGCTATCATGATAGTTTACTCGCACATGAGGCGTTTCTCCGTCTGGAGTCGCGTCAAACATATAAGGATACATGCCCTCGCTCTTAAATGACGCAATCAACGCATCCAAAAAAACAGACTTGCCCATGTGCGGTGGCCCGCCAATTACCAGCTTGATTGAGGGGTGAGCAGTATTGCAAGTACTAGAGGCATAAGCGTTCGTATCTGTGTTCATGTTTGTGTTCATGTTTGTGTTCATATCTGTGTTCATGTTTGTGTTCATATCTGACCTAAGGCTTAAGAACTGTCTTTTTGTATTTAGGGAATTTCGGAGTACCGTCAGACCTGTCTGGCTTGCCAAGATACTCATAGCTTGGACGCTTTGTCTTTAGATCTATATAGCGCTTTATCCTAAAGCTTTCTTTTTGCTGTAGCAAAAATTTAGGTACTTTGTACGAAAACTCTTGCGCGCTAGACGCGTCGTTATTTTTGTTGAGAAGAACGTGCGCGCTAGAAGCGTCGTTATTTTTGTTGAGAAGAACTTGCGCGCTTGACGCGTCTTTCTTGTACGGGAGTGCTTGCGCGCTTGAAGCGTCACCAACATCGCAGCCAAGTTCAAGCGCCTTGTTGGTGGTTTCACCTTCATATGGAAGATCAAGCGCCTGAGCAAATTCTTTCTGCACATTTCTGACTACAACATTCATCTTGCTAACACTAATAACGCCATAGCCAAGTGGCTTGCCCATGCCAATGTTATGAACCTGCTTGTCTTTATTCTCGTCACCAACAAGGTCGGAGCTCATTTTAATAGAGTTCAGTAAAAGCGAAAGTTCGGTATCGCTAAGGTTCATAAAATGAATTACCGCGGTAAATGTGCTACCTGCATTTACAGGTACGAATTTTACTCCCATGTTCTGGTTACCATTTCCGGCGTTACCGGTTATTCTACCCCGCGACCAATACATCTTGTTGCCGCGAATCTGGGCATCGTCATCGTTGTAAGTTTTCATTTTGCCATGTTCGCCTTGCTCTAGATAGTCACCCACCCAAGTGCCTTTTGGTCCCGCAAGTACGCCGCTAAACTCTCTTGCATTATTTGCATCGCCCTGAGGCCTAATGATTGCGTCCTCAAAAGAAACTCTGCTCTTGTAGGACTCCTTAGCATTAGGAAAGCCCCACTCACGCAAATCGCCACCGTCGGCGTTACCCAGAAAGCCAAAGACGGCATTGGCGTAGTCTATACCGGAAAAGTCGCTTATATTGCCTGTGCTACTTATATTGCTTAGTAGTTGGTTTAGCCCCAATTCGCGCACAGAATTCTTGTAGCTCATCCTAAAACGCCTAACCACGCCAATGCTAACAATTTCTGTTAGTGCTTCATTAAGATAAAAGAATATCGGTCGTTTCTTGCCTTTTTCTTCAGGTAAGCTATAAAATTTTAAGTTATTCTTTATGGCTGGTTGCCCCTTTTGACGCTCTTCTAAATCTTGCAAAAAATCTTTTATGACATTTGCGGGAACAATCCATTTCTTACAATCGCCTTTTGGTTTTACCACCGTAAATTTGTGCTTTGGTCTAGGCTCTCTACCTATGCCCTCAGTAACTATTACGCCTGTGTCGCAACAGACAGATGGCGCGTCTTCCGGCCAATTGCTGCCATGGCAACGAGCAGAATGCCCATCCCAACATTCATGCTTATATGAAGTTTCTGTTATCTCGTAGTTGCCTTTATCGTTTTTAGCGATCCAGCCAGCACCCAACCTTGGGTTTTTCTTGGTGCGTGCTTCATCGGTAAAAGTCTTAAGCGCAGTTTGATAAAAGCCTGCTCCGGTATAACTACCCCTATGTGCATAGTGTCTATCCTGCACGAACTTAGGATAAGAGCTACTAAGAACCTCAAAGTTTGTGCGAATAAGACCACGCAACGTAGAGCCAGGAACAATCTTTTTTTGGCTTAAGTTGGTGGCAAATTTTAGCGGTTTTCCCTGCGGCACAGATTCGCCGCTACCCACAAACAGCGGAGACTCGCACCTAAACTCTACTTCTATTCTACCTGTATTTAAATCTGCGCGGTAAACGTCATGCGGCGGCAAATCGCCTTCTGCTTTATAGGCAATTTCTATTGATTGCGGCAAAGGCACAAAACTATATGGTTCCTCGCAGCTTTGCTCTATTGTGGCGCCATCTTGTCTGCCGGCGCCGCCTCTGTTATTGCCGCCGTGTTGTCCGCCGGCGTTATGTCTACCGGCATTATATCTGTTATTGCCGCCATGCTGACCGCCGGCGCCGCCTCTGTTATTGCCGCGGTCATTGCGATTGTTGCGGTTGTAGCTGTTGGCAAATCCCTGACTAGGACGCGGCTGAGTCTTTTTTGGCGCAGAGGCATTTTTGCTCTTCACATATTCGCGCATTAGCTCTGGGTCTTTACTGCATATAGGGCATAATTCTAAAAGCATTCCCTGTCTGTGTCCCTTTTCGCCAGGTGCGCCGCCTTTACAAGTAAGTACCATATCACTCACCTCTTAAATCCGGCAAATGCGGTGTAGTCTGCATATGCCTGTCCATCGTCGTCAAAAT
Organism: Coriobacteriales bacterium; assembly: GCA_031256715.1. Classification (GTDB taxonomy): domain Bacteria; phylum Actinomycetota; class Coriobacteriia; order Coriobacteriales; family UBA8131; genus JAIRQA01. The sequence continues at coordinate 9,516 of JAIRQA010000112.1, forward strand.
TTATATTGTCTACAAGCTTAATGGTTTTGCCAAAGTCCTGTCTTAGCTTAAAGTTGCGTGCTATGGCCATTGGCTCTTTATAGCTTTCACTGTCGCTTTCACTGTCGCTTTCATTGTCGCTTTCATTGCAGCTTCCGTCGCAGCTTTCGCTAGTGGCGTTCTTCTCAACATTATTACGAGTGGCACCCGTGGCGCTGCTTTGGGCATCGCCGCTGCTTTTGGCATCGCCGCTGCTTTCGTAGCCGGCGCTGTTCTGGGCATTATTATTTTTTTCGCTACCATAACAATTTATGCTATTATACTTGCATGCTAGCTTATTATTGTCATCGCGCCAAATATGCAATTCCTCTGTACCATTGGTTAGCCTGGCCTCAATTAAACGCTCCTCATGAAGATCGTTTATTTTTATGTCATCCTTTAAAACGACTTCGTCGCGATACATTACCCATGCTTGCTTATATTTACTAATGTCAAATGTCATGGCTAAACCTCCTCTACTTTGCCGCTAAAATAGCCATTGCCCACAGAACTCATGCCACCTAAAGGCACATTGCCATTTGCAATCTCTTCTGCCGCCAGTTTAAGCAGTCGCCTTAAAAAGTCATCTTTTGCATTCTGTCCGCGCAAAGAAACGCTTATCTTAAATTCATCCTGATTAATTGGCTTATAGCTCATTAGCATGCCGTCTATGACGCCTGCAATAAAGCGGTCGATAGGTGTGCGCGGCGCAAGACGTAAGCCCTGAGCTTGCGTAAGTAAAACATCATCTACATAAACGCTGCCCTTACGTGCAGAGCCGGTGCTCTTTTGAACATTCGTGATGCTGTTGGCGCTTGGGGTGCCTTGAGCACTAGGGGCACTTTGAGCGCTTGGGGCACTTTGAGCGCTAGAGTCGCTTGAGTCGTAAGAGTCGCTAGAGTCGTAAGAGTCGTAAGAGTCGTAAGGGTCAGATTTCACTGTGCCAAAAAGCCTATCTTCTATCTCTTGAGGACAAGATGGCAAAGCTATAACAGCTTCAGGGCTTAAAGAGTTTAAAATGCGCCGCACGCCATGTCGCAAAACGCCTTTAATAGAACTTCCCGGAATATAGTATTTACCTCGCTTGTTTGTAACGGAAACTGTTACATCTTTTGTACCACCATCGCGACTGACTTCCTCTATGTCGCTACCAGAAATAAAGCCAGAATTAAAGCTTCCCGTAATTGTAAACGTGTATGCTTCGTTTTTGTAAGAAGCCTCTCTCCAGTTAAAACTTGCATCTTTAGAGGTATTGTTAGAGGCATTGTTGGGGGTATTGTTGGGGGTATCGCTAATGTTATTGTTGCTGCTATTATTAATATCAGTGTTGAGAAAAGCTTCAAGTTGTTGCATTGCGTCATTGCCGGAAAAATCATACTCGTTATACTGAGTGCTTGATACTCTTAGCTTGCCAGAACCATTTGTTGTATCTGCTCCAACCCTAATGACACCATCGTCTAAGGCGTGAACGGCTTTGGCTAAGTCGTCACGAATAGAGTGAAGTTCGTGCTCGCTTTGAGCCCAAAATTCGATGGTAAAGCTAGCACTATAGCCTTCCGGCACCAAACTTTCAGAAAAAAGCGCTCGCTCTGCGGTGTCTGCGGCACCTGTTTTTGCGTTCACCTTTGTACGCTTGCGAATTTCGGCCTGAGTTTTTATGAACGATGTGTTAGCCATATCTAACTTCTGCGCGGATGTTGAATTGCCGGTCGCACCTAAATTTTTTGCAGATGCCGGGTTACTGGTTGCGCCTGCATTGTTAACGGATGTTGAATTGCCGGTCGCACCTAAATCGTTGGCGGCAACCAGAGGCGCAGAATCATGAAACCAAATGTTAGAGCGCTCGTATTGTTTGTCGCCAAAATATTCGTCCTCTTTACCCATAAAAGCTCTAAATACACCAGCAAGCGAAGTGCCGGGAATAAAGGGCATATCGTCTTTGTTCGTCATCAAACAGGCAACAGAGTACGAAGCCTCACTGCCTTTTTTATTTTTAGGCTCCTCAAACCTCTCTAAATTACCATCGCCAATATGCAAGCCTGAAGCTGTACTGAAGTTAACCTTGAGCTTGCCATAGTGCTTAGAAAATGTACTCATCTTCATTTGGTAGCTCCTTCTTGCGTGTTCTCTTTTTGTTCGCTGGCAGTTGACGCGATTCCTTTTAGCTCGCTGGCAGTTGGCGCGATTCCTTTTTGTTCGCTGGCAGTTGACGCGTTCTCTCTCTGCTCGCTAGAAACTGGCGCGATTCCTGCCAACAACAATTCTTCTTGTGTTAGAAAGATTGGGTTAATTATGATTTTGCCAAAGCCCTCACTGCGTCTTTTGCCAACGCCCATAACCTCAAGTTCTAAAACTCGCTTGGAGTCTAGAGTTCCAGAGTATTCATACTTAAACACACTGCCGGCCGCTATAGCAGTCTCGCATGGGTATGATGCCCTCATTTTTTTGTTATAGCCACTAACAGTTTTCTGAGTTAATACGCTTTTACAATGCTTAACGCCACTAATGCCAAGCCTATCTTCTAGCAACTGCGCATCTATTTTTGCCATGCATTTGCCATCTGCATTGTAGCTAATAACGTCAGATGCACAATAAATAAATAGCTCGTCATTAGGATTAGCGTGTTCTACATTGTTTGGTGCCTCGTTTGTAATTTCAGAGAAAGAAATTTCGCAGCCACCATAACCAGAGTTTTGGGCAGCTCCAAAACTGGGATACCTAAAAGTTTTGCAAACCGACTTAATTACATCGCTAAGGCTTTCTTCAAACTGAATATAGCCATGAAAACTATGATTGGCATCTATGGCCTCGGTATAAAAGATGGTGCTTTCTTGAGCGTCAGCACCACCTAAGGCATTTAGGGAAATACGTCTGTTTGTACTTTTTGTGACTTTGCACAGTACGTTTTGCTTTGCTACAACGCCTTGATCTAGCTTTAAGTAAGGATACTTGTTGGCCAACGCCTCATTTTGCTCTGTATCGCTTTGCTCTGCGGCTTCGTCTTTGTTTTTTGCTACCTGTTCATTAAAATTAAAGTTTAAAGTATTAATGACTTTACTTACATCGTTGTTGCGAAGCTTATGTTTGTCTGCCTGAAAAGATCTTGGCATAGGTATACAGTCTTTTAAATATGCATTACTAAAAACTACCTCGTCTAGCACCTCGTTTAGCCGATGTGCGTCTTTTGTCTTAAGCAGTAAACGTATAAATTCGCCACGCATAGAACTACCTGGTATGTAGTCTAATGTGCGCTGTGTTTTTGCTTTAGAGCTTATCTCGTTTATAACTAGGGGCTGAATTGTCTTAATGCTATAACTTAAATATTTCATGACAACCCACTTTCTAGAGTATCAAGCTTGGTGACAGGCTTAAATTCTGGTTTAGATTCATGCTTGGCATCAGGTTCATGTTCAAGCTTGCACTGAACCAAACCCTTGCCGCGAGTACGATTGGTACCCAAATGTCTAATCGCCCTGATTGCATCTTGCAACAAGTTAAACTCTTCATCTGAAAGCGCATCATTTGTTGTAAGCCTACCCTGAAACTTCGCTCCTTCTCTAATAACCTTAGTTGAGCGCAATGAACCAGCATCGGCGACCCCTGAAGTTAAATCTATTTTCGTCTGATAGCGAATAACTTCATTTGCTTCATTTGATCCTGTTGTTGTCTGTAAATCCCAAAATTTTAGCTTGCCGCGATTGTTGCTATCGGGAACACCAAGCAAAGATTTTATTGCACTTTTGCATCCACCCGGAATAATGCTATCAAACCATTCCAGTTGCTCGCGCACTAAACCCTTTATTGTGCTTGCCTTAATGTAATGAAAGCCTTTGGTGTCTCTTACAACATCTGCATTAACCACTCCCTCTTCACTTTGTCCAGCGCCAAGAATGGTTTCTGAAAGCAGTGTGACATTAATTAAATAGTCAGTCATTCTTTGCCTCCCTCTATATGTACATAGATGTCTTTAATACTAAGCGCATCTGCAAGGGCTTTACGATTAGAAGTTAGCACAAATTCATTTACGGCATTTTGCTTCTTCTCATCCTTAATGTCGGCTATGTATTTGTTAAGTTTATCTTCGTTGGGCAAAAGTCTATAGATTTCTGCCATTACAGAATTAGCGATTTGCTCCTCGTCATGGTTTTCGTTTAGAGCCTCTGCGTTCTTTAACTTGCTAAGCTCATTAAGAAAGACACTAAAGTCTGTGGCGTTATCTAGGGCATTCGCTTCGCCGGATATAGTTTCTTTAAGCACATAAGGCCTGGCACTAAACGAACGTTTGTTTGGCTCTACATGAATGCTGCCACCTAGTACCTGCCAATCTAAAACACAGGCATCGCAATCTGCATTGGCAACTGCTCCTTTAGCATGCTTTTGCAGCTCCTCTGCTATCTCTGCCATCTTCCAATACGGAAAACCATCCTTGGCAATGGCAATGCCGGCACAGGCATTAAAGTTCATGTTAAGTTTATTTAATCCAGGACTTTCTGCAGCCGCCTGCTTAAGCCCCCGCAAAAAGACGACAGCGGCAGATATGGCAATACGTCCGTCAACAACAAAACTAACGTCATCGCCAGATAAAACAATGTGAATTATGGGGATTTCCTTATCTTTAATATCCATGCCGGAAGCCTTTAAATTATCTAAGTTCTCTCCCATTTTCTTAACCAGATGTTTCATGGCGCTACGATAAACTTTGTCTAGCGCACCAGTAAAGTCGTTGTAACGCTTGATATACTCGTCGTCGTTTAAGTCTTCTGCATTGTCTAGCCACTGTTTAATTTTCTTTCCCATCTTGTTTCCATCTATAGAAACCAAGCCAATTAATGATCGCTCACCATCGCTATTGCCAATGAACTCACCAAACTTTTTTGCTCTGCCAACTTTTTTTTCGTTTGGGAAAGTAAAGCCCTTGCTAAGAAGCGACTCGTAGTATTTTGCAACTCCAATATCATACTCGCATTGTTTAACAACTAACTCTTTAGAAACGTTAGACTCCTTGCCATCAGTATTTGGATGCCCATATGCGTCGGCTGGGTCGCCGGTTATTATGCATGGTTCCTCTACGCCAAGACCAGTAAGCTTAAAGCTAAAGTCGCGGCTGTTCTTTTTTTCGGCAATTTTTTCTCTGAGGATTTTAATTCGTTCGCGTATACCTTGCCCTAAATTGGCGTCGTCTTCGACCACAGAAACATATTGGATACCAGGATAGTTTTCTAGAATAGCTCTTGAATGCGCTTTATTCCAGGCTATAGCTTTTTCACGATTTTTAAATTCTAGAAGAAAGCCGCCACCGCCACTATAAACTTTTTTGGCAACACCTGCGCCGCCTAGGCCGGCAAACAACTTGTTCGCGTCGCCTTGGGCGTCGCCTTGTATGCCGGCACATGCGGCATCTTGCGCATCGCCCTGGGCGCCAGCACCTGCGTCGCCTTGTACATCGTCTTGTACACCACCTTGCACACCATCTTGTATACCACCTTGTACACCATCTTGTATACTAGTGTCGCTCCCTTCGTTTCCCTGTGTAAGTTTGCGAATAATAATAGATGCGCCAACAATATCCTTTGGGTAAATAGAGTTAAAGATATAGGACTGCTTCTTTGATATTTCGGCTAAAAGTAATGTCATTTCTTCACCAACTCTCGTACTGCCTCAGGCGCATCATCTGAATTAAGAAATGAAGCGTTCTCTGGTTGCACTAAAACTGAAGCTTTTTGCGATTGACCATTAGGTGTTTGCGTTATTCTTGTTATCTTATACTGCACGTTTTCTGAATTGCCTAAATTGCTTTGCGCATTGCCAGAGCCAAAAGGATTACCCAGATTACCAATATTGCCTAAAGCGTCAGAGCTACCAAAAATTCCAGCCGAGCCATTTAAATCTGGATAATGATTAGTAATATTGTAGGTTCTGCCAACAATTGTGTGGGGCTGTTTGCGCATTAAACCGGTTAACTGATCTAGAGGAATTGTAATTTTTCCAATACCGGGAATTTCTACATCAACCATGGTGCCATCTGGCCTACCGATACTGCTGCCTAACGTTGTTGCTTCAGACACTAACGGTTCGCCACCGCCTTGTAATACACCAGGCGCGCCCAATGTGTCAGACCCGTCATCTAAGCCGTCTGCGCCTGCCTCTACATCAGAAGTAGCGTCAGGATTTACGTCAGAATTTGGCAGACTTAAGATAGCGTCTACACCGTCCATTTTGGTATCTAGAGGCAACTTGGTTTCACTCCCAAAAACGCTATCATCTAACGTTGTTGTTGATGGCGCGTGGTATTCCTTCTCTACATGATTAGCAATGTCTTCTATAACATATTCTGATAGTAAAGGAATAGAACTGTTAGGGACTTTAGCTCCTTCGCAAAGCACCTCGCTAAGTAGTGTTCTAAAGAACCTTTCGCGATAGCCCCTGGTAAGCCTTAACGCGTCTGCTCGCTGCGAGCGATATTCGTTAAGGATTAATTTCGCTGGCTTTGCCTTTGCCTGCATTAGCTGTATTTGGTAGTTTATTTCGTCACGCAGATTTGGCAGCTCTTTTATTAACAGACTATTGTAACTGCGAACATCTGGATTAAAGAATTTTTGGCCCAACCAAAAAGATAAAAGCGCAGTGGCTAGCGACATCACAAATAACCTAAATTCCCGCCTGTTTTTTATACCTACGCCAAAGGCGTGACATCAAATGCGGCATAGATTGCCTTTTGCTGTTTGGTCGCTGGAAAGACAATCCTTGTGCCGTCGATGACTTG
>JAIRQA010000010.1 GCA_031256715.1 Coriobacteriales bacterium
TAAATCAGCAGCTAGATAGGCTTATTTTTAGAAAGTTGCAAAATGGTTGCAAGTTGCATTGCTCATCAGATGTTTAACTTCTGCGCTCAATTCATGCATTCCTCGATTTTTTTAGCAAAGAGAGGGCATGTAGCTGCAAATAGGGCAAATACGGAGGCTGGGTTGTTGCCTCCAAAGGCAGATCGCCAGCTTTTAGCCATCCTTCTTACAGGTCTGGCTTTAGCGGCACTTTGTCTTTGTGATTTTGCCGCCTTAGTTTTTATCAAAGTCCTGTTCGCCTTGACCTCGTTTGCTATCGCCAAGGTAGAGTATGAGATAAGAGCGGCCATAGAAGAAGCTATGGTAAAAAAAGATAAGACGGAGGAGGAAATAAATCAGCGACTAAAGAAGTGCATTCACAAAATATCCACAAATCTGATATCATGGGTTATCGCGGCAGATAATTATCAAACTGACGGGCAGGTCGCTGGTTTAAGAGAGGCGGGCAGGATGGGCGGCGGCGCAGCGGGAGAAATCAAAGTTAATCATGACGAAGTGAGAATATGTGTTAACAGTTTGCGTAAAAGCGTAGATGCGATGGACGAGGTTTTAGCAACACTGAGAACGGCGTTGGCAGACTTGGAGGGCGGTTGGAGTGGACCATCCTTTAATAAATATCAAGAGGCAGCTAATCATGTTTTTGATAAAAAGCTCGAAGCTTCAAAGGATAAACTGGCAGAGTTGGCAAGGATGTTGGAAGAAAGCGATACGACCTTTGGAGAAGTAGATAGCCTACTTGCTGGCAGTTTGCATATGGGTGCAAGCATGAGATCCGGGGTAGAAGGCACTTTGATGTCTGGTTTTAATAGCGTTAGTGCTGCCGCAGACACATCGCGGCAAAGTGTAGCAAGAAACAGCGCGACATCGGACGAATCTTAATAGTCGTTGTGTAGATGATTTGCAAGAAAAAGCGCGTGGCAACATCGAAATTTGACAGAAAGGCAGGATATGGCAAATGAGCGGGGTTTTCAATACTACAATAAATAACCTGCGAGGTCAGAACTGCAGACTGACAGAAATAAAATATTTCTGTATGGATATGAAGAGCAAGAACACAGATATCACCAGCGGGCTAGAAAACATCGGTGCTGCCATAGAGGACTGTATGAGAATCTCGGGTATTGACACACTGAAGACCAATTTGAAGCAGGCTAACAAAAACATCCCAATTTGCATTGACGAAATAACTGCTGCCTGTGACAGAAAAACGGTAAGTATAGATAGAGACATATCGCACTATGAATACTTGCAACGGCAAGACAATATAACATGGTATTAATCTAGACAAATTTAGACAAAGAAAGCAGGCGACAATGGATATTTGGCTCCCCATAGGTTCGGTGGTATTAATTAAAGGACATAAGAGACTGGCGATGATTTTCGGGCGTGCTCAAAGACAACTAAGCGATGACAGCCAGAAGCTCTGGGACTATGTGGCGTGTCCTTACCCTGAGGGAAATATTGGTCCGGACGAGACATTCCTGTTTAACAAAGAAGATATCGACCGCGTCTATTTTATTGGTTACCTGCCGCCAGCCGAGTATGAATTAGAAATGCAGCTGGATAACATCATTGCTACCTTGATGGGCGATAATGGCAAAGAAAACGTTGTTGTGACAAGCGACGAGTCAGATTCGTGGCGGTAGACAGATGTTTAAACTGGACATCGCGAGTCTGTGCGATTACCAAAAGACTCTTGCCAAACAGAGGGAGTTTCATGATGTAAATAAGCTGCCGCATGTTCGTGTAAATTGTGACAACGCAGTCAGAAGACTTATAACAAACGATTTTGTAGGCGAAGCCCAGATTGCATTTTTAGAAGCGTTCAATGATTGGATTAATAGCTTTGATCTTATAATGATTTATCTAGAGGAGCTAGAAAAAGTCGCAATAACAGCGTTAGCTGACGCTAATAAAATTCAAAAAAAGTGCGATGACTTGCCTACTGTTGTAGGTGGCGCAAAGACAACAACGGCAGAAGATACAGGTGTTATATTCTTGGCTGACGACTTTGGGATAGTCAAAACAAAAATCCAGTATATGCTGGACAATGAGATCAGCAGTATAAAGACAAATTTAACAAACAGCGACAATAAACTTCATAGCGTTTCAGGGGCTTCCGAGATACAGAGTAAAATCAGCGACACACAAACCGCGGTCAGAAATTTTAAGTCCACCCTTCTTGCACTAGGTACCGACTTTATTACAATTGCTAAGAAGATCAATCGGTTTGAGGAGACAGTTATCAGTTCTTCGGAGAGCTTGCTCAACGATATGCCTGAGATAGAGGCGAAGGCAGCGGCAATGGCAGCCCATGCTTTTGGTTTTGATGAAGGAACATTGATAGAAACGGGGATTGGAACAGGGATTGATCTTGCTTCATTGGGTTTAGAGAGAGCAGGAAAAGGAAAGCTGCCACGCTTGGCCGCGCTATTTGGTGGTGCTAACAGCAAATCGCTTGGCTACGCCACTAAAGGAGTGGACATCATAGGAATTTTGTATTCTGTTTATGATACTTTTACATATACCGCAGAAGCAATGGAAACAAACCCCTACCTACCCGAACAATGGAAGCACAACCGCATGCCCGGAGCCTTTGAAGTTGGCGCTTTTAAGAATACTGCGACGTCTCTTGCTGGAAAAGTAGGCGGGGCTGGAGGCGCCATTGTAGCCGGTTTTCTAATGGATTCGGTTGATAGTCTTGGTTACGTTATTAATGACAGACCGCTTTCGGAGAGCTATATTAATTGGCGCATGCATCATGAGGCAACGACCTTTAATCCGGGGCGCGGAGTTTTAATTCCACAAATAATGGATCGCGATGCTCAGCTCCAGCCGGGAAACGATTACGGCTGATTGTTTCTATCTGGCTTATGCAATGGGGAACACATCTAATCAGCGGCAATCGGCTCTTATAATTTAGTGCTGCTAAAGTATTCGTAGACACGGACTTCCGGAATTCCGGTCTTGAATATCGGTAATGCTAGGCGTTATGCTTATGCTCAGCGCGCAATTTGGAAAGGAGTCCAGTATGAGCAAT
>JAIRQA010000053.1 GCA_031256715.1 Coriobacteriales bacterium
GGAACATTGCTTAATATTAAACCTGTCTTGCATGTAGATGATGATGGTCGCTTAATTGCCACCGACAAGGTTCGTGGTCGCAAGAAGTCGCTTAATGAGCTGGTGCAGAAATTTGCCACTTTGGCATCTGAGCCAAAGAGTGAGCAGACCATAACTATTTCGCATGGAGACTGTTTAGAAGACGCTAATTACGTTGTTGACGCCATTAAAGAGCGCTATGGCGTTAAAGACGTAATATTTAATGTCTTAGATCCTGTTATTGGCGCCCATTCTGGTCCTGGAACAGTTGCGCTATTCTTTATGACTGACAAACAGCGATAATAATTAAATAAGATAAATAGAACAAAAGTTACAAAGAAAGAAGGAGATAAAATGTTATGTACAAAGTGTGGGGCTGAGGTTTCAGACGCGGCGGTGTTTTGCCCATATTGCGGCACCAAGCAAGACGAGGCGCGCGAGAATTTTAATAATGTCGAGAAAAGCGACGCCCAAGACCTAGTTTCTGCTGAGCCAGCTATAGCCGAGCCTGTGGCTGCTGCTGTGGATGTTCCCTTAGCGCCTTGGTCGGCGGACATGGATAGTTCAGTAGACATTTCTAAGAAGTCTGTTGCAGATAGCAAATCTACATTTGCTGAAGAGGTTAATAAAACAAACGGTCAGGTGTTTTCACCTGGACAGAACCAGACAGTAGGCAGTGCTCCCGCACCTGTTTATGCTGCGCCTCCTGCTCCAGTTTCTGCATATGGCTACGAACCCGCACCTGCTGCGGTTACTTCTGCCCAAGCTGCGCCTATTGCGGTACAGGGCATGGGTCAGGTTCCTGTTCCAGGCCAGGCTCAGCCAGGTGACTTGCAACCAAATGTACAAGGTTTTGCTCCGCCGCAACCATATGGCTCCGCAGTACAACAACAGGGATTTCAGCAGATTGGCAGTGGTGCAACTGATTTAGCTGGTACAACGCCTGCGGGCACGTCGGTTTTCTCGACATCATATAATGCATCAAACCCCTCGCAGACAGGTGCGTTTGGCACGCCAACGACAGGATTGCCTGGTACGCAGACAGGTGCGTATGGCACACCTGGCACCCAAGCACCTTTTGTACCGCCTCAACCACAGGTTATTGGTTCGGCTCCATATCAGGTGCCAGCAGAACAGCCCAAGAAGAGCAAAGCCTGGATTATCATTCTTGTTGCAGTTGTCGTTTTCATTTGCTGTATCTGTCCTGTAATTTCTGGAATTATTCTTTGGAATAGTCCAGACTTTCAGCGCGAGTATCAATCTGCTCTTTCTAGCAGTGGCTCGCAATCGCTTAACCTATTAAATGACAACTCTAGTTCTGGTTATAGCTCGCCATCTGTGTCGGCAAATACTCATTCAGGCACATCTACTAAAGGAACAGGAAAGCTTTTTACAGAAAACGAGTATGTTAAGATTACCATGGGGAGTGCATCTTCAACTTACCTTGCCCTTTATGTGGATGTTAGTGTAGAGAACAAATCCAAAAAAGATATAGAAGTGATACTAACGGATTCTGAAATTAATAGCGATAGCTCAGCATTTGTTTATCTGCAAAATGAGGATGTAAAAGCAGGCACAACACTAAATACTGTTTTGGTGATTTACGATTTCTCTTCTTTAAGTGAGATTGATAGCTTGCAAAGCACATTGTTGGTGTTTGAAACAAAGACTAGCAGAGAGTTAGGAAGTTATTCGGTAACCTATGAGTATACCGAAACTGTATGATATATTGCCGTTGATGTGTCGCTTGCGTAACGCTTACAGTTTCTGCACTTGCAGCAAAGACTAAAAGTGCGTTATGATATTTTGCTGTTGTGTTTTAGGCTTAATATTTCGCTGTTGTGTTTAAGGCTTAATATTTTTGCTGTTGCACTTTAGGCATGGTGTTTTGCCGTTGTTTTTTTTTGGTTGCAAGTTGCCTTAAGGCATGTTTTATTTTTAGGACGCAAGATGGCGAGAAAGTGTTAAATTGGGTAAAGAGGGTGCTATAGAGCTGGAAGGCATTGTTGTTGAGCCATTGCCCAACGCAATGTTTAAGGTAGAATTAGAAAACGGCCATAAGGTGCTAGCGCATATTTCCGGTAAGATGCGCATGCACTATATCCGTATCCTCCCTGGAGACAAGGTTACCGTGGAGTTGTCGCCCTATGACCTAAATAGGGGGCGCATAACCTATCGCTACAAGTAAGGCAATATGCTATTACTGGTTACTAGAAAGATAACATGCTAGCAGAAATGTGGGCTGGCATGTTTGTTTTCTGTAAAAACGATTGTATACAAATTGACGCCTGCGGCTGCGGCGTGAAAATAGTACGCAACTTATAAGAGAAAGGGACCGAATCATGAAAGTACGTCCTTCGGTCAAGAAGATGTGTGATAAATGTAAAATCATCCGACGCCATGGCAGGGTGCTCGTTATTTGCGAGAATCCGCGCCATAAGCAGCGTCAGGGCTAAGTTAAGAAGGAGGCTGAATGGCCCGTATTTCCGGTGTCGATCTGCCGCGTGACAAGCGCGTAGAGATTGGTCTAACCTACATTTATGGTGTTGGCTTAACAACCGCACGCGAGATCCTTGCGTCAACAGATGTTAACCCAGACACCAGGGTTCGCGATCTTACTGAGGAAGAGACCGTGCGCCTACGTGAATATATAGACAAAAATGTTGAGGTTGAGGGCGACCTTCGTCGCGAGGTCTCGCAAAATATTAAGCGTTTGATGGAAATCGGCTGTTATCGTGGGCTACGCCATCGCAAAGGTCTGCCAGTGCATGGGCAGCGTACGCATACAAATGCGCGTACGCGTAAAGGGCCGCGCAAGCAGATCGGAGGTAAGAAGAAATAATGGCTGCAAAAAAACAAGTTCGCACACGAATTAAGCGTTCAGAGCGCAAAAATATTGCTGTTGGGCAGGCGCATATCAAGTCTACTTTTAATAATACAATTATTAGCATAACCGACCAATCGGGCAATTGTATTGCATGGCAAAGCGCTGGCACTGTAGGTTTTAAGGGTTCACGTAAATCAACGCCCTTTGCTGCCCAGATGGCTGCTGAGTCTTGCGCAAAGATTGCTCAGGAACATGGTTTGCGCAAGGTTGCTGTTTTTGTTAAAGGTCCGGGCTCTGGTCGCGAGACAGCAATTCGCACACTGCAGGCAACCGGCTTAGAAATTGCCAGCATTCAGGACTGTACGCCAATCCCACATAACGGAGTGCGGCAGCGCAAGCGCCGCCGCGTGTAGTGGTTGGTAATATAGAAAGGTAATATACAATGGCAAGATATGTGGGTGCAGACTGTCGCCTTTGTCGTCGAGAAGGCGCAAAGCTCTTTTTAAAAGGCGACCGTTGCTATACCGATAAATGTGCTTTAGCGCGCCGAGAGTTTCCTCCTGGCGATGCCGGAAAAAAGCGCCCTAAAGAATCAGAGTATCGTTTGCAGTTGCGCGAGAAACAAAAGACCAAGCGTATCTATGGCTTGCTAGAAAAGCAATTTAGAGGCTACTATGATCTCGCTAATCGCCAAAGTGGCGTTACTGGCGAAAATCTATTGCGCATTCTGGAAACAAGACTAGACAATGTTGTTTATCGTCTGGGATTTGCAAAGTCTCGCGATGAGGCACGTCAACAAGTAAGGCATGGCCATATTTGCGTTAATGGGCGCCGCGTGAACATTCCTTCATACCGTGTGCGTCCTGGCGATTTGGTTGCAGTGGCAGCGAAGGCAAGGGATTTTCTGGTTATAAAGACCGCGCTTATCTCTAGCCAGCGCACAGAGGTGCCGCAGTGGCTGGAGGTTGATATCGAGAAACTTCAAGGCTCGATTCTTTCTTTGCCGGAGCGCACGCAAATAGACCTCGACATCCGCGAGCAGCTCATCGTCGAGCTTTACTCCAAATAAAGCATAACCATAAGGAGATTTTCGATGACAGAGTTCATGAGACCACAAGTAACAGTCGAGTCGGTAAATGATACGCTTTCGCGTTTTATTGTTGAGCCATTAGAACGCGGATATGGTCAGACGCTGGGAAATAGCATGCGCCGTGTGTTACTATCCTCTTTGGATGGTGCCGCGGTAACAGCTATTTCTATTGAGGGAGTTCAGCACGAGTTTTCTACCGCTGATGGACTTATAGAGGATGTCACTGACATCGTTTTAAATGTAAAGGGTCTGGTGTTTAGTTCTCTTGAAACCGGGGATGAAGCAACCGCTCAGATTTCAGAGGTAGGGCCAAAGACTGTGACTGGCGCTGACATTCAGGTGCCAGCCGAATTTACGCTAATTAATCCCGAGCACGTTATTGCCACATTGGCAGAGGGTGCGAAGTTAGAGATGAGTTTGCGTATTGGTGTTGGTCGCGGTTATATTTCTGCCGAACGCAACAAGCGTTCTGGTGATCCCATAGGCATTATTCATGTGGATTCGCTCTTTTCACCTGTACGCCGTTGCACTATGAATGTTACTGATACGCGTGTTGGTCAGCGTACAGATTATGACAAACTTGTGTTGGAGGTAGAGACTAATGGCTCTATCGCACCTTCTGAGGCAATAGTGCGTTCGGCAAATATTATCATGCAGCATATGGAGGCATTTCTTGTGCTGGGAGAATGCAGTGAAATTTTGCCGGAAAGCAGTAATTCTATATTTGCGCCAGAGAGTCAGTCTAGCAGTACTGAGCTTGATAAGCCGGTTGAAGATCTTGACTTGTCAGTTCGTTCGTATAATTGCTTAAAGCGCGCTGGCATTCATAAGGTTAATCAGCTGATGGACTTCAGCGAGAATGATTTACTTAATATTCGCAACTTTGGTGCCAAGTCCATTGAGGAAGTGAAGGACAAGCTGCAGGTCATGGGTTTGGATTTAAAGCTATAATAGCTTGCTAGCTTAATTGCTTACTAGGAGATTTGAATGAGACACTATAAAAAAGGTCGTAAATTAGGCACCGATGCCAGTCACACTAAGGCAATAAAGAAAAGCCTTGTGCTAGCCTTGTTTACTAACGACCGTATAAAAACTACTTTAGAGCGTGCCAAAGAGATTCGTGGCGACGTGGATCGAATTATAACCTTAGCAAAACGCGGCGATGTTTATTCGCGACGTCTTGCAATTGCGCGCTTGGGAGACAAACATCTTGTGTCCGAGATTTTTACAAAAGTTGAGCAAGGACTTTTTAAAGATCGTCCGGGCGGTTACACTCGTATTCTGAAACTTGGAACAAGACGAGGCGACTCTGCTATTATTGTTATTATGGAGCTAGTGCAAGAGCCCGTTGCCAAGAAAGCGAAGACGGCAGTAACCTCTGCTAAAGCAAATGCAAAAACTGACGTTAAGGCAGACAAATCTAAAAAAGAAAAAGTAGACGCTGACGCTGCTGATGTCGCTGGTGACGCTGAGGAAGAATCTGTCGCAACTGAGGATGCCGTTGACGCTGCCGCCGCCGACGTTGCTTCTGAGGCCGACGCTGACGCCGTTGACGCTGCCGAAAGCGACGCAGCCGCCGATTCCGACGCTGACGCCGCCGAAGAAACTGATGCCGTTGACGCTGCCGCCGAGAGCGACGCTGACTCCGCCGAAGAATCTATTGCAGCTGACGACGCACCAGCGGAAGAATCTGCTACTGCTGACGCCGCAACTGCAGAGGAACCTGCAGAGGTCGAGGCTGACGCCGATGATGCCGAAGCAGCCGATGAAACTGTTGCAGCGGACGCCGATTCTGCTGACGCCTCTGACGCCGACGCCGAAAAATCTGTTGTTGCAGCAGAGGATACGACATCTACAGAAGATGCATCGGATGCGCCTTTAGCGTCTACAGAAGATGTATCCTTAGAGTCTGAAGCTGGTAGCGAGACATCTGTTGCAGAAGAAATAACGACAGATGATCAAACTGGTTCAGACGAAAAATAGTTAATTTTAGATCATAATGAGCCCAGATAGTCTGGAAACATCAACCTGCCTTGAACGCCTAAAAGCGCTCAAGGCAGGTTCACGTCTAGGTGCAAAGGATAGCTCGCTATTTGCTGGCATTAGTGGTGCGGCTGAACACGCAAGCGGTTTTATGGGGTGGACAGACTTAAGCAGCAACCCGCCTTTAAGTGTAGAGGAGATTGCTGCCATCGCCGATGGCATTCGTGCAGATGGCTTAGAAGCAGTTGTCTTGCTTGGTCAAGGTGGTTCTTCACAAGCTAGTATGACAATTACAAAGCTTAATGAAGTTTCTACAGGACGACGCGACGCATTGGCTGGGGATTTTGTTGATGCTCTTTTTAGCAATCGTATGCAAGCAGTTTCTGTTAATGATAGCGATTCGTCGCTAGACAACGTAAAAAGCTTAAACAGTACATCATCAGGTATTAAGCACGCAAAAGATGCAGTTACTAATAATTTTGCAAGCGGTGTCTTCTCTACAAAAAAAACCCCGGAAGTTTCCTTTCGCACTATGGACTCGCTCTCGCCAGTATTTGTAAACCATATTCTGGGTGCATCTGACCCTGCGCGAACACTGTATATTGTCTCTTCTAAGTCTGGATCTACTATAGAGCCACTAATGTTAGAGCGAGTTGTTTGGCGTTATGTTACCGGTCATTTGGGCACTGCTGGTGCGGGCAAGCGCTTTGTGGCTATCACAGACCCAGGAAGTAGCTTAGAGCAGCATGCAGCACAGCGTGGTTATAGGCTGGTACTTAATAGCCCAAAGAGTGTGGGTGGGCGGTTTTCGGCACTTACTGTCTTTGCGCTTTTTCCGGCCGCGTTAATTGGCATTGACATTATAAGTGCTATTAAGCATGTTTCTGCAACCGAGGCTGCATGCAGAAAAGATGACGATGCGAATCCTGCTAGCAAGCTAGCATGCTTTATTTATTCTAATTACCTTAACGGTCGCGATAAACTTTCTTTTGTTATGCCATCATCTGGTCAGGTGTTTGGGCTTTGGCTAGAACAGCTGGTGGCTGAGTCGCTAGGTAAAATGGGCATTGGCATTTTACCTAATGTAGAAGTTGACGCCTCTATACTAAGTGTTGCGCGGAACGACCGCTGCGTTATTACCTATGAGCTGGGTAGGGTAGAGGGCTTTCATGA
>JAIRQA010000102.1 GCA_031256715.1 Coriobacteriales bacterium
CGCCTGCCAAACGTTAGGATCATCTGAAGAACGATTAAAAGCCCTTGCCAACAATTTGATTGGCTCTTTATTATCTATGCTGTAACTGGCTATGGCAGAAGATGGATTAAGCTCTATGGCTTGTGCAAAGTGCGCTTCATTTACACTAATAGTTGCAATTCTTGCCGCATTGTAATATTTCTCGTTTTGAGCAAGATTATTGTTAAAGTTAACGCTAACAACTGGACTTACGGCATCAACAATAATTGCCTCAACGCCATCTAGGGTGTTTGCATCGTTATTTGTTTTAGAGCTAACGTTGCTTGTGCTTGCAATAGCAGCACTTGCCACTTGCGAACCGTCTTGCAAGTCGCCTTGCAAACCACCCTGTAAATCACTGTCTACCGTACCATCATTAGACCTAAGATAAGCATCTAAAGAGTAACTACTAAGTTCATTTCCAGCCCTATCGCTTGCGCTGATTGTAAAGTCTTGCATTAAATATGCAGTGTCGCTTGGGCCTAGCTTAAAGCTCAGCGTGACAATTTCTTCATCTGAGCTATTTGCCACCTGCGTATCTAGTTTCGCTCCCTGATAGTAAAGTGTTGCCTGGCTTATTCCAGAGACAGATTCTTGAGAGCTATTGTCTGTAGCGTTCGCATCTGTCGCACTATCCGCTGCATCTGACGCGTCACCAGTTGTGCCCGAGTTGCCCGTACTGCCGGAACTGCTTGCACTGCCCGTACTGCCTGAACCGCTAGCATCACCGGCATTGCCAGTTGCATCTGCACTAGCAATAGCTATACCGCCATCTGCCAAGCGCACCTTAATAGTGGTTTCATCCATATAGGCAATCCAGCCATCTTTTTTAACAACAGGCTCCTGAAATACAACATCAACAACCTGAGGCTCACTGCCATCATAACTAATGGCGCCAACCGGAAAGACATATTTTTCGTTTTCTGGATGAGCAGCACTAACCTGTAGCTTTGCATAATAGTTGCTAGTCTCTGTAAAACTAATTGGCGAACCGTCATATTTTTGCACACTTGCGCTAAAACCGCTTAAGTCTTCAGGCTCTGGCCAAAAATCGTAACCATTGTGTTTAAGCATAACATCTTTGCTGCGCACCCACGTGGTAGCAGTAGCGCTGTCGTAAACTGCAGCAACCATGACTTGCGTGCTTTGACCATTTGCGTCAACATCATCAATTAAGCTATAGACCATCTCGTGTGTTCTAAGCAATCTTTCTTTGTAAAAGCTAAAATAATTTCCCAAAAGCACATCATCGTTTGCTAGCACAATGTTATTACTAGCTGCACTAGTTAGTGTAGCGCTACCCCATTTTAGTAAATAAAAATTTGTGTAACCTGGGTAGATACCAGTTTGGGGATTGACGTATTTATCAAAGACCAAAACGCTATTTGCAATTGAGGTGTTAAAAAGACCTTTAACATTTAAGGCTAGACCATTTAAGTTAGGCTTTGCCAAAACGCATTCTTGTGCATTATAAATGAACTGAAGCTGATCGTCTAAAAACTCATCGGAATTGGGAATGAGTTGCAAATTAGAACCAAATGGCAAAACTTGTGGAGCCAGAGTAAGTATAGCCTTGTGGGTAAGTACAGAGGCGGTCTTATACCTTAAGATTCCCTCATCGTTATTGCGATAACCAATCTGAATCTTAATAGAAAATGTAACATCGCTGGCTGCACCAGCGCCCAAGAATATATTTTCTGTTGCTCTATAAGCCAAAATATTGGCACTGTTGCTATCTGTGCTGCTAAGAATAAGATAGTCACTTGCGTTAACGCTAATGCCCTCGATGATAGATTTTTCTTCTCCACAATATATAAGGGTGACATTGTCTACAGATTTTATAGCTGGATTTTGCACATCTTGTTCGGTTTTTATAAGCTCTAAAGCATTGATGCTTTGGCTAAAAGTTAACTCTGTTTGTATTTCTGGCAGTGCGCAGACCTTAAAGTTCATAGGTACTGGCGCCAAAGCATCTACTGGCACATCTAAAACATTACCAGCTGCGTCTGTTAATTGAGTATTAACAACAATATCGTAAATGCCATCTGGAAGAGAGTCCGAGGTGTAGCTCCAAACATTCAGATTAACTGCGTCTTGAACAAAATCTTTAACACAAACAACTATAAAATCGTTATTGGCACGTTTAATTGTAACGACGACAGCATCTGCGTCTATGTCTTGAAAGTTCTCTTCTTCTAGTGCAAGCACGATGTTGGGGTTAGCGTCGGCAACGGCAATTGTTGGGTTTAGGGGGTCTTTCACAACTGGCTCTGGAGTAATTTGTATGTTGAGAAGAGGCGCTACTGTATCTAGAATAGCTCCTGGGGCATTAGCAGTGTCAGATGTGCTAGGGACATTTGTTGTGTTTGAAGCTGATGGCGTATTGGCTGTGCCTGAAGTGTTACTGTCTGAGTCTGATGGCGCAGATGCTGTTGTAGGCGAATCGGAAGTGGCTGGCGCATTTGCAGTTTCAGGTGCCGTGGGTGAAGTTGATGCTGCATGTGCAGATGGTGAAATTGACACTATGGGCGCCGTGGGCGCTGAACCATCTAGTGGCGCAGCAAAAGCCTGCATGGGTAATAGTGCTAGTGTAATGGCAAATACCAATAATAGCTTTAATGCAAAAGTCCTTTTGGAAATGCTCATGTTTACCCCTTTCGTCTTATAAAAACTACCTGTCTGTACACTCTTCACTTTTCCTCTTTTATTGCTAACACCTTTATAATTCATCTTCTGACCTCTCTTACCCTTTTTGCTGTAGTTTTAGCTTCACTATCTAGTTTTTCAACGGTTGTTTTAGCCTCGCTATTGATGCTTGCAACGGTTGTCTTGGCTTCGCTGGCAGTGGTTGCCGGTGCAGCCGTTGTCTTGGCTTCGCTGGCAGCGTTTGAACAAACTACGCTTGTCTTGGCCTCGCTGGCAGTGGTTGCCGGTGCAGCCGTTGTCTTGGCTTCGCTGGCAATTGTTGCAAGAGCGGCGATTGTCTTAGCCTTACTGCTAATACAAGTGCGGGCAGCTGTCATTGCAAAAGATGCGTCGCAGCTCTTCTCAACATTATCATTTTGTACAAAAACGTTTAAGTTGTGCTTTTGTGGAGTCTTACCATACAATCTTTTACCGGTTCGTTGTCTGATTTTGGCAATCTCGCGAGCTGCTGTCTTGCCATTTAGCTCATTGCGAACGTCGATTATGCGACGACTGTAAAACCAATATATGGCGACCAGAAAACACAATGCGGCAATTGCAAAGCTAACAATGGCTGAATTGCTAAGAATTTCTACCATGTAGATACACCAGCCAATCTACTGTCTGTTTGTCTGGCATCAACAAAGGCATTGCTTATGGCTTCGCTAATTACTGGTTTCATGCTGGCAATGAGGTCTTGTATTCTATCTAGCTTTTCTGTTGTGGGTCTTATACTTAAAGCTGTGCTTATAGAGCGACCTAGCAGGTCATTCATCTCTTGTTTGCTGATGCCTGCCGCTCTGAATTTTCTAGGGTAGGCATATAGGGCATCTTCTATTAAACCAACAGACTCTAAAATGACTACATCGTTTTCTTCGGATAGGGCAATACTGTGAAGTTCTTGCAAGCTGCGAAAATATGGCTCATAAAGACTAGCATCGTCGCCCTCATTTATTCGCGAGACAATATCACAATTAAAGTTTGCAATTTGCGAATAAACTTTGGCAAGTCCAGATTGAGAAAAGCTTTCTATGGCTGCAGCATCATTCATCCAGCGCCTTGATGCTCTAACGCGGCTAACACGACTGTCGCCTTCATCTGTGTCGTCGTTAAAGTAATACCAATATAGTTTGCCTATACTAAAGGCAAGCGCAGCGTAGCTGTCCTGATTCGCACGTAAGGTATCTAGATTTGGGTTAATTACCGCCAAGAGTTGACGTTCTTCTTCGTAACTGAAGCGAGCATCAGACTTGTAAAGTTCTATGAGCGCATCATAAGCTTCTGTGCGCGAAGGGTCGATACTTACAGCTCTTTGATTGCTACTTTGAATCTCACTAGATTGACTTTCTTTGCTGGCTAACTCTAGCCAATGATTGTAAGCGGCAGTGCGTACAGCTGTAGAACCCATGGTGCAGCCAACGCCAATTGCAGCAAAAAGGATTGCCGCAGCCACAAAACCCACAAAAGTATGCCAGCTACGTTTGAGCTTTTTTCTGTAGCTGATATCAACCTTCTCGTAATTTTGTAAGTCATACATCATATTGGCACAGCTGGCATAGCGACTGTTTGGGTTTTGTTGTGTCGCCCTATTAATTATCATCTCTAGTCCCGCAGACAATGACGAATCTATTTGGCGAATCGGTTCTATTACGTAGGGAGGCTCCGCAGGATTTCTGCCGGTAACAAGCGCATAAAGCGTAGCGCCTAAAGAATAGATGTCGCTTCTTGGCTCATATGAGCCTTGATTTTGCTCTGGCGAGGAAAAGCCTTGCGTACGAAAGACTTTTGTCTCTGACGAAGAGTGGCTTGTTTGCAAATTGGGATTGTATTCTCTGGCAATGCCAAAGTCTATAAGCTTAACCGTTCCATCTGGTCTAAGCATGATGTTGCCTGGCTTCATGTCACGATAAACGATTGGTGGGTTACAGGTATGTATATATTCAAGTGCGTCACATAGTTGAATGCCCCACTCGACAACATCGTTTTGATCTTGAGCGCCTTTTTCTTTTAGTACCTTGTCTAAAGGTTCGCCCTCTATATAGTCCATGACAATAAAGATACTGTCGCCATCTTGAAGCATATCTGTTATGCGCACAATGGAAGGATGATCGAGTCTGGCAAGCATTTCTTTTTCTGTAATGAAACTGTTTGTGAGATCTTGAATGCTAAGATTACATTCCTCTAAGTCTAATTCGGCGAAGTTGATTTCTTTTATGGCCCAGATACGATTGAATCTAAGGTCGCTGGCACGGTAGACAAGACCAAAACCACCCTTGCCTATTACGCCTTCGATCTTATATTTTTCTTCTAGTATCATGCCATCTTGTAGCATTACAACTCCTATACCCGCACTAGACCCTTGTATTAACCCCTTGTCTTTGTGACTGCTTTGTAGCTATATCTACAAATTCTCTTGCCACTGCCTTGGCACATGCTTTACATCTTCTT
The DNA here is from genome assembly GCA_031256715.1 of Coriobacteriales bacterium. Classification (GTDB taxonomy): domain Bacteria; phylum Actinomycetota; class Coriobacteriia; order Coriobacteriales; family UBA8131; genus JAIRQA01. The sequence goes on from JAIRQA010000102.1 coordinate 5,152, forward strand.
AGGCATAGCTTCTGATCTGAACGTTGCCTTGGCTTTTGTCACGTTAAGCGACTTTAAGGTTGTTCGATTTCTTACTTTAGTTGCTTTAAAAAAGCGGGTAAAAAAAAAAAAGATACAGAATTGTGACCATGTTGTCAAGCCGAAATCTTGAAAAAGTTAGTAAATTCTCAGAAAGTTCTTAAAATGAGACAAAAAACGACTAAATGGGCTGATGTTTGTGTCTAAATGGAACAGTTTTAAGGGAAAGCAATTGTTTCTGTTCACGCCCTACCCCTTGTCATCCTGAGGCGAGCAAAGCGAGAGCTTAAGGCTCTGGTTAGCCAGACCGAAGTGTCAGAGCCTTAAGCATTGCCACCACGGCAATCTTAGGATGACGCATGGGGGCGTGAACAGAAACAAGCAATTAGGGCGACATGGGGTCGCGGCACATGAAACACTCAGCGCTCTTGTACAAGCAGGCGGATACAGTTCGCCGCCACAAATTGCGACGATATTGAAACGAGCGGGCGACCAAAGGTCGCCCCTACAAGTGCTGCACGGGAAACGCTCTTGAATGAGTGGGCGAACACAGGTCGCCCCTACAGGTGCTGCACGGGAAACACTCTTGAATGAGTGGGCGACCGAAACAGAGCCCCAACGTATGCGACAGATAAATCTACTTAAATAAAGATGACAAAGAGACTAAGAGACAATCAGGCTATCGGCAGCTTCTAACGAGAGTGCAAGTCTTGAATGTTTTACCTCAACTATTAAGCCAGATGCTGATGACGAAATAACGTTAACACACTCCCCCGGTACAAGTCCCATTGTTTCTAGCTTGCAGCGCTCATTACCGCATGCTTTACAAGCAATAATGCGATGTCCACTACCTGGTGCTGCTTTACTTAATGTCATATCCCGCTCCATTCTTCCTAATTGCCATAAAAGGCAACAATTATAGGCGTCATCACTACAGAAGCATATCAAAATCACTAAAGACTCATTCAAGAGTCATTAAAGTGAAGCTCGTTTTCTTCAGATTTGCTAATTGTAACACGCGTTTAACTTAGAAGCAACTAACTTTTTTCTCATTCCTTGTTATTAACATTAAGAAATCATCTGCCATGTCTTAAACTACCTTATCATCTGCTGTCACATCTTCCAATGCGACAGCAGATGTAGAAGTAGGTGGAACAGTAGATGTAGCAGTATGCATATCAGTAGGTGTGCAACTTGGACAAGAACTATCGCTGCCACAGCCTAAGCAACCTCCAACAGAACCACTGCAGCAGCTTTGTCCTAATTTACGCTTCTTTACCAAACTGCGTATAATCAGAGCTATAACAACCAATAGAACAATAGATATGATTATTGTTGCTAGCATAATCGCACACTCTCTTACTAGTAAACTATTAGTCGCGCCAAGAACCAAAAAACCTAGAACCAAAAACCAAGAACCATGACCCTAAGTACTCGCGCCACTTTTAGCAAATTACGCGTCTAACAAGACTTACAAAATTTCATCTTAACCCAGTTTCTAGGCGCCCGCGCTGGCTTCAGCAGCCTGCAAACGCTTACGACGCTTAGCGGGATCTGGACGAAAGAGCAGGAACAAGAAAGCAAGCACGAATACAATCGCAATAGCAGTTCCTACACCAAAGCCGGCGCCAGCAATACATACAGCAATCTGATAGAAGCAAAATGCCACTATATAGGCAAAGACGCACTGGTACGCAATGGCTATAACGGTCCAACGCGGGGATGCCATCTCGCGATGGATTGCGCCAATAGCAGCAAAGCACGGAGCGCACAGCAGATTAAAGA
>JAIRQA010000104.1 GCA_031256715.1 Coriobacteriales bacterium
TGATGTAAGCTGCCTGCGCCATGTTAGCATTTCTCGCAGCAAGGCTAGCATTGCTGTATTCCACGTCATCTCCGTCTCGTTTTGTGTAGACCCCACTAGGTAGCGTATGTTGTGCTGCACCCTAATTCCGCAGCGACTTCCTAATTTAGAAAATAAGAACTTGCAGCTACCGTTGACCGAAAGGTCTTTCTTTTTGGGGCTTCGTGAGGATGTGTGATAGGAGAGCCACAGCCAGATAGTTCTTTGGAGCTGTTTGGAGAGGCGGCGTTCCGATCGAGGTGCTGATATAACAGCCCTGTGCGCCGAGCACATCCCACCCTTGCTAAGATGGTGGAAAAGTTTCTTTGCAAATTTAATACGTATGGTAGCGCCGACGCGATGATTCCAGCGAATAGTTGGCTGGTGCGGTGGTCTATCTGATTTTTAAAATACTCATCAACTACAGGATAAATCAACTGCCTTTTAAAGAGAGTTGATCAAATTGATGGCTTGTTTTGCTGCGGAAGACAAAAAATAGCACTTAAAGCATCCTGTTGCAAGTGACTTAAGACATCGTTGTAATCTATGTTTTGCTCGCGAGCGATTTTGGCTACCGCTTCATGCTCTGGACGCAACCAAGAATTCGTTTGCGCGTTGCTGTCGTTTCGCAAGTTGCTGTCGCTTCGCAAGTTGCTGACGTTTTGCAAGTTGCTGACGTTTCGCAAAAGGCAGACCTTAAATGGAACTTGTCCAAATCTGGTTTTTAAGGTGACAACCTGCCGTGGAGCAACCACGCGTTCTATAAGCGACTTGCGCACGCCCAAAGTGCCAGTGAGCCTTATGATTCTTTCTGCAGCAATATGGGCATATGATGGGCTTGTAAGCACACAAAGTTTCCATGCCGCTCTGCCTTTTTTCATGACTATTGGCTCTTGCCAGACATCTAAAATGCCAGTTGAGCGGCACTGGCTTGGTTTCTTATCTAAGCTGTCAGTTGTAAAACATTGGCCTAATTGGGTATCTGAGCTGTCATCTGATTTTTTTGTTGAGAAGTCCTTCGCGCTTGCAACTTCATCTGTGCTCATGAGTTCTTCGCAGGCAAAAGCGAGAGCTTCTGAAGAGAGGTGGTCGATATTGGTCTCTAGAAGTAAACATTGCTCTATTGCTAGCTGATTAGTTGCAGCTTCTAAGGGTTTTGTTTCGTCTTGTTTTGCTGTATCGTCGTTTGTTGTATCGTCGTTTGTTGTGTCGTGTTTTGTTTCGTCTTGTTTTGCTGTATCGAAGTTTGTCTCATCGTGCTTCGCTGAATCGCATTTTGCAACCTTGAAATTTATCATATCGCATTTGGTGTTGCCAACAAGTGCGCGCACAACATTGGCGGTGCCATCTAGTTGGCGGCTACCGGCGCCAAAACCTATGGCACTAACGCACATTGTAGGAAAAGGCTGAAAATAATTAACGATTGCACGCGCTAGCGCAGCCCCTGTGGGCGTGGTTAGTTCGCTTTCGTAGATGCCGGCATACACTGGTAGTCCCTGCACTAAAAGTGCGGTGGCAGGTGCGGGAACCGGCAGTGTCCCATGCGAGAATGTTACTGTGCCTGTGCCAAGTGCTAAGGGACTGGCATAAACTTTAAGGCTGCGATGATTATTAAAAGTCGCCAATTGTTCAAGCAGAAAAGAGACACCAACAATGTCTACGATCGAGTCTGACGCGCCGATTTCGTGAAAGTGGATCTTCTCGACATTAATACCATGAACTCTAGCCTCTGCATCTGCTATAGTCGTGAAGGTCTTAAGTGCCATATCGACAACCGTTTTTGTAAGCAAGCCGCTTTCGCCCGCGTTTTTTATTAATGTGCGAATGTCGCTAAAGTGACGGTGCGGTGCGCTTGGCTCTGCGACATTAATATGCACTGCCATGACTTCGCCATTTTGTTTGTTGCGGCTAATTTCTATTATTACGTTTGGGAGAATAGCGGCAAAGAGCTCCTGCAATTCTTGTGCAGAGGCACAACCTAGTTTTTCGCAGGCATCCAGTAAGGCTCCAAGAATCTTGTCGCCCGAGGCTCCGGTAGAGAAATCTAAATGTAAAATCATGCTAGTGTTTGCTCCATTCTAACCTTGCGTAAATCTTAGCGGCGGTATATTTATTCTGTGCGCGATAACTCCGGCTCCAAAGCCATTGTTTATATTAACAACGCTAACTCCTCCGGCGCAGGAGTTAAGCATGGCTAAAAGCGCAGAGATGCCGCCAAGGTTTGCTCCATAACCAACTGATGTGGGAACAGCAATAACGGGAACATCTACAAGACCGGCAACAAGTGAAGGCAGCGCGCCCTCCATACCGGCAACAGCCACGATAACGCGGGCGGACCGCAATTCGTCTATACGCGCAAGCAAGCGATGCACACCTGCCACGCCAACATCTGCAAGCAAGCTGGTTTGTGAACCCATGATGCGTGCGGTAAGCGCTGCTTCTTCGGCAACGGGTAGGTCAGATGTGCCTGCGCAACAGACTAGCACCTTGTTGGTGGATATGTTTGAGCATTCATTTGGCTTGAATTGCTGCGTTATTCGTATTGGATTGGCAATGTCTTCGTTTGGTTTGAATTGCAATGCTTCAGGTGTCTTAGGTGCCCTAGGCGATTCAGGATCTTGAGGCGGCGCACTTGTGGCGTCTTCATTTGGTTGAGACAGCGGCGCTATTCGTATTGCATTGGCAATGTCTTCATTTGGTTTGAATTGCAAAGCTTTAGATGCTGTATTTCCCACGACACGCAGCGGCATGGGGCGTCTATCTACATAAAGAAAGCGACAGCTAGAAATATAAAATGAGTCTGGAACAACTGACGCTAGCATGCTAGCATGTTCGCTTGAGGCTCGCGTTACTACTGCCACATCATGAGCGCTAAGTAAAGCCTGCACAATATCGCAAACCTGACTTGGGGTTTTTCCCTCGCCAAAAACCACTTCAGGAAAACCGCAGCGCTCGTCGCGGGCAAAATCTAAAGTGGCGAAGTTATTAAGTTGTTCGCTATCTAAAGTGGCGGAGTTATTAAGTTGTTCGCTATCTTGGAGAAAAGAGGCGAAGTTATTAAGTTGTTCGCTATCTAAAGAGTCGGAGTTATTAAGCTGTTTGCTATCTAAAGAGTCGGAGTTATTAAGTTGCATAAATTGCCTTTCTGTAAAAGGTATAATAATAATTCTAACAAACACAAGCAAAGGATACCAATGCACAAAATTTTAAGCAAGGAAGCTCAAGGAGCATCCCTAACAGCCGCTACATATGCCTATCTAGGTCCTGCCGGGACTTATTGTCATCAAGCGGCCTTGCTGGCTTTAACAGAAATGAGTGATTTGAGCATTAGGCAAAGCAATCATGCTGTCTTAGATGTTAATTCTGCTTTAGATGCTGCAGCTGCTTTAGGTGCTGATGCCTTGAGCCATTGCGATGACGCTGATGGTCTTAATGCTTCGGAAGCTGCAGCTACTTTAGATGCTGAGGCCAGTGCTACAGGCAGGCTTATAGAGTGTGCCAGCATCAGCGAGGTTTTTGACTACATTAAAAGGGGTAGGGCAACTTATGGCGTTGTACCTATAGAAAACGCACTAGAGGGTAGCGTGAATGAGACATTAGATGCCTTTGCTTTTAATAGCAAAGCATTTATTGTGCGTGAAATTGTTTTAGACATTCATCATAATCTAATTGTTGCTCCAGGCACTAATTTGGCAGATGTTAAGGTGGTCGCCTCGCATCCGCAGGCGTTGGCTCAGTGTCGCGAATGGTTGTTAGCTAATTGTCCTGGAGTGCAAACCATAGCTACCACCAGCACCGCACAAGCGGTTCGTGGGCTAACAAACGCGGTGGCGCCTGCCATAGACGATGGTATAGCTAGCTGCGATGATATGTCTAGTGATGTTGCAGGGCAAGCACAATGTAGTGCTTTGCCAAGTTATAAGCCTGACGGCACGCAGTTAGCACAAGGTAGTGCTCAGTTAAGCCATCAAGCTGCCGGCGCGCAGTTAGCACAAAGCAGCGCTCGCTCTGGCCATCAAGCTGCCGGCGCGCACACAGCACAAAACAACGTTCAACCCAGCTATCAGGCGGCTATTGGCGCGTCTCTTGCTGCCCAAATCTTTGGTGCCAAGGTGGCTGCTAGTCAGATTGAAGATCATTATGGCAATCAGACTCGTTTTGTGGTTATGGGTAACAAAATGGCAATGCGAAGTGGAAACGATAAGACCTCGCTAGCGCTTTTTATGCGCGAAGACCGTCCAGGTACTTTGTTAATGATTCTTGCCGAGTTTGCCTATGCAGGTCTAAACCTAACCAAAATTCAGAGTCGTCCTACCAAGCAAGCTTTGGGCGACTACATGTTTTGGATTGATGTAGATGGTTATGCCGACGATTTAGACTTAAAGACGGCCTTAGACTCTTTGCGTCTGAAGCTGCGTGAGGTTAAATTGTTAGGTTCGTATCCATGCGCTAGATGATGACTTTGGCGATGACGCAAAAAAAAGTTTTGATATGAAGTTTGACAGGAGAATCATTTTTTAGTGCAAGCGAGAACAAATTTTCTGTATCACACGTTGGGGCTCTGCTTTGGTCGCCCGCTAAATTGGTCGCGTAAGGGCGACCTTCGGCCGAAATGTAGGGGCGACCTTTGGTCGCCCGCGAAACTAACATAAATTTGCTGCTGGAAAGAAGAATTAGTTCGCTAGCTAGCAATAGGTAAGACATGAAAGTTAAGCGTGAAAAATTGGTTAACTTTAAAGAGCGTTTCATGTGCCGCTTGGAGGCGGCGGATTGGAGTTAACAATGAAGGCAACAATGAAAGCAACAATGGAGTCAACAATGAAAGCAACAAGACAAAACGAGGCGACTATCTGAATGTATAAGCTAATAGTTATAGCCATAGGTAAGGCAGTTCAAGCTCTTGCGAGTTTACGCGGCGGCGGCTCGTCGCTGCCAGGACTTGTGGTGCAAAAGCTAAGCCCAAATTTTGCTCTGCGCATTTTACAGAGACTGCCTTATGGCACTGTGGTTATTAGTGGCACTAATGGCAAGACTACAACAACAAAAATTGTCACCGAACTTTTGCAGGGCGCAGGGCTACGTGTTTTTACCAACAATTCCGGCTCTAACTTTATGCGAGGCGTGATATCTTCGCTGTTACGGAGCGTCTCTATTTTTGGCCGCCTTGATGCCGATATCGCGGTTTTAGAGCTAGACGAGGCACATGCTGTAGATTTTGCTCGCCGCATACAACCGCGTTACACTCTACTTTTAAATGTAATGCGTGACCAAATGGATCGTTTTGGCGAGATTGACTACACAGCGACTCTTCTGGCTGCTGTCGCGAAAAACACAACAGAAGTCATAGTTTTTAATCGTGAAGACAGACGTATAATGGCAATTGCCAATGCTTTTGTGGGTGGTGCAGAAAAGAGCGACAACAGCACAAACGACAGCAGCACAAGCAACGATGAGAGTGACAACGAGAATCGTAGCAGTAAGAAGCTTGCTAGCACGAAGAGCGACAACAGCAAAGTGCTTGCTAGCACGAAGCTCGACAGCAGCAAAGTGCTTGCTAGCACGAAGAGTGACAGCGCGAAGTCCTTCTCGACAAAAAAAATATTATTTGGATTAGATACTAGCTTGCTAGCACAATTTCCTCAAGATGATGAATTGTATTCAGCTATAACAACTACCAATGCGACGGACAACGCAACTGCCAATGCGACGGACAATGCGACGAATAATGCGACAGCCAAAGCGACTACCAAGGCAACCGCAAAATCCGCTGGCGCATTATCTTGCGAACAAGTTGATGTTTGTTTAAGCGCAATTGATGATAATCTGGTTAGTTTTACGATTGATGGCCAGTGTCATAGGCGAACTTTAGAGCTTAGAGGCATCTATAACGCCTACAACGCCGCAGCCGCGTTGGCATTGGTGCGACAGATTCTGCCGGATGGAAATTCTGCGGCGCGCACCCAACAGTTACTTGATGTTTTATCTAAGATAAAAAGCGCGTTTGGTAGGGGAGAGACATTTGTTATTAATGAAACCAAAGTTGAGCTTTTGTTGGTAAAAAATCCCGGTGGTTTTCGCTTGGCTCTAGAATCGTTTAGCCATTCTGGCGTTATAAACATGATTGCGATAAATGATGACTACGCAGACGGGCGCGACATGAGTTGGCTTTTTGACGTGCCCTTTGACGCGCTTAGGCAGTATGGAGTACAAATGTTAAGTGGCGTGCGTGCTTGGGATATGGCTTTGCGCCTAGATTACGACGATGTGTTCGTGGCTGCTATTCAGCAAGATTTGGCTAGCGCGCTTACCAAGTTTTTGCAAATTGAACCCGCTAGCACGCATAGAATTTATTGTACTTATACGGCTATGTTGTTGATAAGAAAACTGCTTGGCAATTTAACTTTGGTAGAGAAGGTGATGTAGCTGTGTCTAACGTAGTGTTGCCAAATGCAGTTGTGTCTAATGCGTTGGTGTCCAGTGAAGTGGCGTCAAAAATAGCGGAGTCTAATGCGGCGGCGTCCAGTGAAGTGGTGCCAAATGTAGCGATGTCAAGGGCCGAGCTAACAATCTGTCGTTTGTATCCACGCGAAATGAATATCTACGGCGACATGGGCAATGCTCTTGTTTTGCAGAAGCGCTGCGAACGGCGCGGCATAGGTGTTAGCTATAGCGATCACCATCCTGGCAATTCGTTTCCTTCAGGCATAGATATTGTTCTTGGTGGTGGCGGACAGGATTCTGGACAGATAGCTGTGCGTGAAGATTTGGCTCGCATTGCAAGTCAGATGAAGACGCTAGCATATAATAATATGCCTATGCTAGTAATTTGTGGCATGTATCAACTCTTTGGCAGTCATTTTGTGACCGCCACTGGCGAGACAATAAAGGGTCTGGGAATTTTAGATTTATTTACTCAGGCTGGAGATACGCGTATGATAGGTAATATCATAACGCAAAGTAGTGAGTTTGGACGCATTGTAGGCTACGAAAATCATAGTGGTCGCACATGGCTGGGTAAGGATGCAAAGCCGCTTGCAGAAGTTGTTAAAGGCGATGGCAATAATGGCAAGGATAAGACCGAGGGCGCGCGCTTGGCAAATGTCATTGGCTCATACTTGCACGGTCCGCTTCTGCCCAAGAATCCACAGATTGCCGACTTCTTAATACTTAAAGCCTTAGAAAATAAATATGGCAGCGATAACGCCAAGGAGCTAATGGAGGCTTGTGCACTAGATGATAGCATGGCTGTAAATGCTAGAACGGTTGCCGAGCAGCGTCCACGATAGCGTCTATGTTAGCGTCTATGTTAACGTTCACGTTAACACGCACTTCTTAGCTGTGCCCTGCTCTTCTATTACGCAGTTTTGGCAGCACAAAATGCAGTAAATTTGCAGCTCGCAGCGTCTTTACGAGGACTTTTTTGCTGAATATTTTTTGTAGTGGAATTAGTTAGAAGTATTTTTTCC